>CALSAU010000143.1:0-5866 GCA_943372985.1 Polaromonas sp. YR568
GTCGTCCAGTTGCAGCTGGTTGGCGCGTTGCAGATCGGCGGTGCGTGCCTCGACCTGTGCGGTCACCTGCGCCTGCAGCAAATCACTGTGGTTCTGCAGAAAGTCGCTGTATTCCTTCAGGCGCAGCAGGTTGCGCACCCGCAGCCACAGCTCAGTACGGTCCACTGGTTTGGTGAGGAACTCTTCCGCGCCTGCATTCAGGCCCGCGAGCCGCGCATTGCGGTCGGCCAGCGCAGTGAGCATGATGATCGGAATATTGGCTGTCGCCGGGTGCGCCTTCAGCGCGCGGGCCACCTCGTAGCCATCCATGTCCGGCATCATCACATCCAGCAGCACCAGATCGGGCAGCTGCTGCGCGGTCATGATCATGGCTTCCTCGCCACTGGCTGCACTGACCGTGCGATAGCCCTCTGGCCGCAGCAGTGCTTCAATCAGCTTACGGTTTTGCTGGTCGTCGTCAACGATCAGGATGGTGGCTTGTGACAGACTCATGCAGTCAACTCCCTCCTGGCGCGGAGGCCGTCCCGAGCAGCGCATTGATGGTGTCGTACAGCTCCTGGTAGCGCAGCGGCTTGGCGATGTAGGCCTCGCAGCCGGCGATCTGGCTTTTCTCCTGATCGGCCTTCATGGCCAGCGCGGTCAGGGCAATCACCGGAATGGATGCTGTCACCACGTCTTTCTTCAGCAAGGCGGTGGCGGCCAGCCCGTCCATGCCGGGCAGCTGGATGTCCATCAGGATCAGGGCCGGTTGTTCGGCGCGCGCCAGCGTCAGGCCGGTTTCGGCATCGGTGGCGCTCAGCACCTCATGCCCCGCCTTGCGCAGCAGCACGCAGGCCAGCTTCATGTTGGCCGGGTTGTCTTCAATGACCAGGATGCGTGCCATTGAATGACTCCTCTTGAGAATCTTGAGAATCTTGAGAATCCTGAGAATCCTGAGAAGGCAGTGCGCGCCGCACCTCGTCTATGAAGCGGCCACGGTTGAGCCCCACTTTTTCGACAATGCGGATCACACTCCCCCTGTCCTTGTTCAAAAGGGCCCGGTCCTGCGCGGTGATCTGCTTGGCCGTGACCACCAGCACCGGAATGCTCGCGGTTTCAACGTGGCGCTTGAGTGTTTCCACCACATCAAAGCCGTTCATCCCGGGCATCATCAGGTCGAGGAAGATCAGGTCCGGCTGCAGCTGCCGCGCGAGCGTGATGGCCTCCTGGCCGCTGTAGGCCCGGACCACCGCATAGTCGGGCGTAGGCAGGAAGGCGGCGATCAGCTCGACCGCCTTGGGGTCGTCGTCCACCACCAGAACCGTGTGTGTCCGGTCTGTTGTGGGATGCAGGCCGAGGCAGGCCAGCGACATCTTCAGCTGCGCCCGGCTGATGGGCTTCTGGAGTACCGCCGCCGCACCGCTGTGAAGGCCGAGGCTGTTTTCAGCACTGCCCGAAATGATGACCACCGGCACCCGCGACAGGCTGTCGCTGTCCAGCTCACGCAGGCGCGCGAGAAAGCTCCATCCGTCCATGCCGGGAAGCTGGATGTCCAGCGTGATCAGGCTCAGCGGCTGTTGTGGCGCGAGTAGCAGAGCCTCCTCAGCGCTGATGGCCCGCACCACCGTGAACCCCTCGGCCTCCAGCAGAAGGCGCACCAGGTCGGCCGCCTGGTCGTTGTCTTCCACCACCAGTGCATTGCGGCCGGCCAGCGCAAGGGGAGCGGCAGGCCGGTGAAGAAGCGGCTGAGTCTCCATGGCGTCGGCCACCACAGGCCGCAGCGGCAACCAGACGGCAAAGCGCGCGCCTTGCCCTTCGGCGCTGGTGACGGCCACGGTTCCGCCGTGCAGCTCGGCCAGTTGCTTGACCATGGCAAGGCCCAGGCCGGTGCCTTCGAACTTGCGGGCCAGGCTGCTGTCGATCTGCCGGAAGGCCTGAAACAGTTTGGACATGTCGTCCTTCGAAATACCGATGCCGCTGTCGGTGACCGACAACTCCAGAAACTCGGTGTAGTCGCTCGCGTGCAGCGGAAAGCCGTGCACCGGCCACGCACCGGGCAACAGGCCCACCGACTGGCGCGGGACGCGCTGCGCGCTCAAGGTCACATTGCCGCCGCTGGCACTGAACTTCACCGCGTTGGCCAGCAGGTTGTAAACAATCTGCTTGGTCTTGCGCATGTCCAGCATCAGCAGGCCCAGGTCCTTGGCGACATCCAGCCCCAGGGCCAGGCGCTGGGCCAGGGCTTTTTCCTTCACGATGGACAGGCTGGCGGTCAGCAGCGATGGCAGATCGACCGGCTCCAGCTCCAGGTTCATCATGCCGGCCTCGACCTTGGAGAGGTCCAGGATGTCATTGATGAGCGACAGCAGGTGCTGCCCGCTGGTGAAGATGTCACCCATGTACTCTTGCTGGGTTTCGCTCATCGGGCCCATCAGCCCGTCCTTGAGTGCCTCCGAGAAACCGATGATGGAGTTGAGCGGCGTGCGCAGCTCGTGCGACATGGTGGCCAGGAACTCCGACTTCATGCTGCTGGCATGCTGGAGGTCCACGTTCTTTTCCTGCAAGGCCTGTTCAAACCGCTTGCGCTCGGTCACGTCGCGGGCGGCGGCAAACACACCGCGCAGGCGGTGATGGCGGTCATGGAAGGTGGCCGCGTTGTAGGACACCACGGTTTCGTCGCCGTTGCGGGCGCGCACGGTGAGCTCGTAGTTGTTGACCGTGTGCTCGGTCAGCACGCGCTGGATGGCGGCGTCAGCCAGCTCGGGATCGGTGAAGAACTGCTTGGAGGGCGCGCCGATCAGCTCTTCCCGGGTGCAACCGGTGAGCGTCATCATCTGCTGGTTGACGTCAGAGATGATGCCCTGCGGGTCGGTCATCATCAGCGCATCGATGTTCGACTCGATCAGCGAGCGGGTGTAGAACTGCTGGTCGCGCAGCTGCTGGTCCAGCAGGGCTTGGGCGGCTTCGACTTCCTTGCGGGCGGTGTTGTCGGTGCCAATCAGCAGGTAGCCGATGATGGCCTCCTGGTCATCGCGCAGGGCCGTCACCGAGACCACCGCCGGAAAGCGGCTGCCGTCCTTGCGGATGTAAGTGAGCTGGTAGATGTCTTCAATGCCTCGCGAGGCCTTGAACACCAGCGCCTCGAAGCCGGGCGTGATGGCGGTGCCCAGTTCCCGGCTCAGGGCATCGGCGCGCGCGATCAGCTCTTCGGGGTCGGAGATGTCGGCCGGGGTGACGCGGTTGACCACTTCAGTGGCCGCGTAGCCCAGCATGCGCTCGGCACCGACATTGAAAATCTGGATGACGCCTTTTTCGTCCGTCGCGATGCTGGAGAAATTGGCACTGTTGAAAATCGCGTCCTGCAGCGCACCCGTCTTGAGCAGAGACTGCTGGCGCCTGAATTCAATAACGCCCTCGGCACCGTCCTGCCTACCAAAGGTGCTGTCGGTCGAGCCGGAGTTCGGCATGGAAACCCTCCAACGCGAATTCTCACTTCGGCAAGGGACTGTTTCGACAGACCCCGCGTCAGGCGGGCTCACGGGTTATCACGTCATTCAGCACTGAAACGCGAACAGGCTGGTGATAAGGAGGAGATGTGATTTGAATGTAACAGAGGCCTTGCACTCAAGGTGAGAAATAGCATGAGAATTTGGAGCGCTGCTCCGCCTCCAGTGAGGCACAAAGCACTACTGGGTAACGCCGCTGTGCCGCTGCAGGTGAGGCCTCAGTCAGCCGATGCGGCGGGACACTGCCGTCAAATCGGCGGCACCCACGGGCCGTTGACGGGAAGCGCAGAGGTGCTTTGCAGAATTTCCAGATCGACCGGGCGAGGGGTGTTGTCGCCTGCCCCCTGGATTTTCACGATGTCCTGCGGACAGGCTGAGAATGCGACGAAGCAGTCCATCTCTGCACGCAACGTGATGGAGTCCCCCGCCTTGGTGGTGGTGGGCAGGGTCTTGAGCGTGATGCCATCCGGCTGGACCTGGATGTTCATGAAGATGTTGAATGAGGCGAGGATGGCGCGTGGGGGCGTCACCCCCAGCTCGAACATGCCTTCGAACATGTTGTCGCAGCAGTTGCGGTGGTAGCCCTTGACGCCCAGCAGCTCGTAGCGGCGCCGGTCGCAAGCGGCCATGAACGTGTCGTGCACGCCCGGCGTAGCGTCTTCCACCACCGTGAGGATGGGATGGCGCAAATTGGTGACGAAGGAGTCGCCCACCACGGGATTGAGACGCTGGTTCCACACACGGGTGGTTTCCATGCACATGAATTCCTGCAGGTCGTAGGCATTGAATGCCCAGCAATCCACCACCTGCGTGCCATGGGTGTTGATTACCCTGACTGCCTGCCCAGCGGTCAGTCGCACGGCCTTGCCATGGCCAGCGGGAACGTGAAGCGTGGCGGTCGGTCGGGTGGATGTGGTGCTTGTCATCGGGGTGTTTGCGTTACTGGATCATGCCGAGGAACTGCTTGAGTTCAGGCGTCTGGGGGTGGGTGAACACCTCGTCTGGCGGGCCGATTTCGTGCACACGGCCCTGGTGCATGAACACCACCCGGTCACAGACCTTGCGCGCGAAGTTCATTTCATGGGTGACCATCAGTAGCGTCATGCCATCTGCAGCCAGGCTTTCCACCACCTGAAGCACTTCGCCGACCAGCTCCGGGTCCAACGCCGAGGTGATTTCGTCGCATAGCAACACCGAGGGCCGCATCGCCAGTGCCCGTGCAATCGCCACGCGTTGCTGCTGGCCGCCTGAGAGCTGGTCGGGCCAGGCGTCGAACTTCTCGGCCAGGCCGACGCGCTGCAGCAGCGCGCGCGCGTGTTCCTCGGCAGGCGCGCCGGTGGCCTTTTTCACCAGAGCGGGCGCCAGCATGATGTTCTTGCCTACAGTCAGGTGCGGAAAGAGGTTGAAGCTCTGGAAGATCATGCCCACCTGCTGGCGCAACTCGCGCATGACCTGGGGGTTGTCGTGCAGCAGATGCTTGCCGTCCACACGCAGCGTGCCGCTCTGGAACACCTCTAGCCCGTTGATGCAGCGCAGCAGCGTGCTTTTGCCGGATCCGCTTTTTCCGATGATGGCAATCACTTCGCCCGCGCGGACTTCGAGGTCAATGCCTTTGAGCACCTCGTTGGCACCGAAGCTCTTGCGCAGCTGGTTGATCTCCACCAGTGTCCTCCCGGCAAGGGCAGGCCGCTCTGCGGCGGCTGGTGATGTGGCGTTAGCGTCCATTTCTTGCTTTCCTCTCCAGCTTGCGGGCGTACAGGGACACGGGGAAACACAGCGCGAAGTACATCAGCGCGACGCAGCTGTAGACCACAAAGGGCTTGAAGGTCGCGTTGGTGATCATGGTGCCGGCCTTGGTGAGCTCGATGAAGCCGATCACCGAGGCGAGCGCTGTGCCCTTGATGACCTGCACCAGAAAACCCACCGTCGGCGGCACGGCAATGCGTACCGCCTGCGGCAGCACGATGTGTTTGAGCTGTTCGCCGAAATTGAGCGCCAGGCTTTGAGCGGCCTCCCACTGGCCCTTGGGAATGGCGTCAACGCAGCCGCGCCAGATTTCGGCCAGGTAGGCACTGGTGTAAAGCGTCAGTGCCACCGCGGCAGCCACCCATGCAGGCACATTGATGCCGAAGAGCGCCAGACCGAAATAGGCGAGAAAGAGCTGCATCAGCAAGGGCGTGCCCTGGAACAGCAGCACATAGCCGTCGAGCGCCCGGCGCGCGATCAGCGCCGATCTGCCTTTGCCTGGCGCGGTGCGGGTGGCCGACAGCCGGGCTACCAGCAGCAGCATGCCGACGATACCTCCGCCGATGAAGGCCACGAGTGACAGCGCCACCGTCCAGCGCGCGGCGAGCAGCAGGTTCCTGAAGATGTCCCAGACG
>CALSAU010000144.1:0-5855 GCA_943372985.1 Polaromonas sp. YR568
GACCCAGGTCGGGGAAGATAGTGCCACCGCCCGCCTCGGGCTCCTGCAGGTACATGATCAGGCTGGCCACGCGCTGACCGCCGCGCCGCAGGATGGCGGGTGTGCCCGGCTCCCACGGGTCAAAGTAGTCGTAATGCGGCTTGTATTCCGCGCCGGGGCGGTAGCGCAGCACCTGCAGGCCTTCGCCGTTTTGTACCGGCCAGCGCAGCAGCGCGGCGATGCGCGCTTCCAGCCGGGTGATCAGCGGCGTCTCGCCCCTGCTGAAGAACATGCCGTCGCTGGTGCGCTCGGGGTTGAGCTCTTCGCCGCCGGTGCGGGTGTCCACGGTGAGCGAGCGGGCCAGCCGCGTGCTGGCGGCTTCCATCAACGCTGCGCATTCGGGGGCTGAGAGCAGGTTGTCAAAGACCCAAACCTGCGGCGCTTCGGAATACAGCGCGTGCGCCTGCAGGCGGCGCGCCTTGACCCACTTGTCACCGGCGTTGATAAGCGTGTCTGCGCCCGCCTCGGCCGGCGCTTGTGCAGCTTCGATTTGAGGAACCGGCACGGCGGGCGGCCAGTCGGGCTCGGTGCGCGGCAGGTTCAGCGCCTGCTGCTCCTCGGGCGACAGGCCCAGCACCTGACACGCTGCAAGCGGCTGCCAGCCAGCCTGGCGCAGTGCGTGAAAGATGGCGGTGCGCGAATCGCCCTGAGCCAGCGCATCGGCAGCCCAGGCTCTCGCCTCAGGGGTGACGGGCTGGAGCTTGGGGCGGGACGGGCTCATGGGCAGAGGTGGGTGGCATGCGGTTCGCAACCATTATGCGCAATGGAATGCCATGCCTTCAACCCTGAATCAGCCGATCCATCAGCCCACGCATCAGTCCATTCACCAGCGGGCGTTTCAGTCGGCCAGCCTGCGCCGGAACACCAGCCGGTCGGGCTCGGACGCGCCCGCGTCAAAGCGGTAACCCTCGGCGTTGAAGCTTTCCAGCTTTTTCACCGTGCCGATTTTTTTCTCGATGGCGTAGCGCGCCATCAGCCCACGGGCGCGCTTGGCGTTGAAGCTGATGATCTTGTACTTGCCGCCCTTGAAATCTTCAAACGCGCAGTGCACCACGCGCGGCTTGAGCGCCTTACGGTCCACCACCTTGAAATACTCCTCGCTCGCGAGGTTGACGATCACCGGCGAGGCATCGGCCGCCGCGCGTTCATTGAGGTACTGCGAAACCTGCGAGCCCCAGAACTGGTAAAGGTTTTTGTGCGGTCCCACCGGCAGCGAGGTACCCATCTCCAGCCGGTAGGGCTGCATGCGGTCCAGCGGACGCAGCACGCCATAAAGGCCACTGAGGATGCACACATGCTGCTGCGCCCATTCAAGCTGCGCCTCGCTGAGCGTGGGGGCGTTCAGGCCTTCGTACACATCACCGTTGAAAGCCAGCACCGCCTGCTTGGAGTTTTTGGCGGTGAATTTGGGCGACCACGCCTGGTAGCGCGCCACGTTCAGCCCAGCCAGCGCGTCAGACAGCTTCATCAGCGTGCTGATCTGCTGCGGTGAACGGGTTTTGAGCTCGTCAATCAGCTGGGCCGACTGCTTCGTAAAAAGCGGCTGGGTATGCGCTGCCACATGGGCAGGCGTGTCGTAGTCGAGTGATTTGGCAGGGGAAAGCAGAAAGAGCATGGTCTGGGACGGGGTGGGACAAACAGATGAGCTCTGACTTTACGACAGGCCAGCGCGGCGCGCGGCAAGCCGCTGGCCAAAACCCCGCAAGAAACACGCCGGGCCCGGCTTTGACGTGCGTGGCGATTTGCTGCACATTCAGAGCTGGGCTCGCCCTTGGGCCCCAAAGATTCGCCATGCCACTCCCCACCAGCGCCAACCACACGCCCGGCAAGCACGCGCCCGGATTTATTCCAGGCAAGGGCTACACCTTGCCCGAATACCCTTTCGTGGCGCCTAAGGAAATAGCCACTGGCGAGATTCGCCGGCATGCGGTGGTGATTGCCGGCGGCGGCATCACCGGCCTCGCCCTCGCCTGCGCGCTTGCGCACTACGGCGTGCGCGCCGTGATGCTCGATGAAGACAACACGGTGGGCGTGAAAGGCGCGTCGTCGCGCGGCATTTGCTACGCGCAGAAGACGCTGGAAGTTTTCAAACGACTCGGCATTTACGAGCGCGTCCGAGAAAAGGGTGTGCAGTGGAGCGTGGGCCGCACCTTTGCCGGCAGCGACGAGGTGTACGCCTTCGACTTGCGCCAGCAGGCCACCCACTCGCTGAGCCTTCAGCCGCCCTTTATCAACATCCAGCAGTTTTATGTCGAGGCGTTTCTGGTTGACCAACTCTTGAGCGGCGACGCAGGCGAGCGGTTGATCGACCTGCGCTGGCGCCACCGTATCACCGCCTTTGAGCAAGACGCGAACGTAGCGACGCTCAGGCTGGAAACACCGGCTGGCAGCTACACCCTGCAGGCCGACCATGTGCTGGACTGCACTGGCGCACACAGTCCATTCAGGGCGTGGTGCAGCGCTGCCGTCACCAGCAGCCGGGGCGACGACCGCTGGTGCATTGCCGACGTGTGGTTCAAGCACCCGCCGCCGGTGGAGCGCCACACCTGGATTGAAGCACCCTTCAACGAGGGCCGCGCCGTCTGGCAGCACCTGATGGCAGACGGCGTCTGGCGCATCGACTACCAGATGCCACCCGACGCTGACCCGCAGGCCATCAGCCGTGACGACGTGGTGCGGGCGCGGCTGCGGGCGCAGTTCGACCCCATGCTGAAGGAAGAAGACTATGAAATCGTCTGGGTCGGTCCCTACGCCTACCGCAGCGAATGTCTGAACCAGCTGCGCCATGGCCGCGTGTTTTTTCTTGGCGATTCGGCGCATGTGATGAGCCCCTTTGGCGCACGCGGCGGCAATTCGGGCGTGCAGGACGCCGACAACCTGGCTTGGAAGCTGGCCGCCGTTCTCCAGGGCCGAGCCCCACACTCGCTGCTGGAGAGTTACCACGACGAACGCCACGAAGCGGCGGAGCACAACATCCGCGTGACCAACCGCACCGCGCGTTTCTTGCGCCCGGCCGATGGCGTGGAGCGGCTCTTTCGCTCTGCCGCCTTGCAGCTGGCCCGCCAGCACCCGTTTGCGCGCCAGCTCGTCAACACGGGGCGCATGTCAACGCCCATGCACTACACGCGCTCTGGTGTGTGCGCGCCGGGGGATGGCCGGCCCACCCAGAATGCGGCGCTGACCTGGGCTGACGGCACGCCCGGCGAGCTGCTGCAGCTCATCACCTGGGCCAGTGGCCGTTTGTTGCTGCTGGTGTTCGGGAATCTGAGCGCTGATGCCTGCGCACGGCTGCGCGCCCTGTCGTCACAGACCGACGTGCACTGCGTGCAGGTCATCGCCCCCGGCCAGTCGGCGCAGGCCGCGGAGCACGTGCAGGACACCGAAGGCCATCTGCAAGCCACCTGCCATGTGTTTGGCCACGCGTGGGCACTGCTGCGGCCGGATGGCCATGTGGCTGCCACCGGCGAGAGCGTCGATGCCTCGCTGGTTCACGCCGTGGCGATGGCACTTGGCGCCAGCCACCACCTGCAAGGAGAGGCGGCATGAACGCCATCAAGACCCCTACCGCCTCGCTGCACGGCCTACGCCTGCAGGACGCCGACGCGTTTTACGAATGCCTGCTGGACGCGCACCGGGGGCTGTCGCGGGAAGAGTCCGAAGCGCTGAACGCACGGCTGGTTCTGCTGCTGGCCAACCAGGTCGCAGACACGGCTGTGCTGAAGGCCTGCATTGAGGCGGCTGCCCGGTAGCCTGGCCAGTCGGGTTAGCAGGGCCAGGGTGAGGGCCAGGGCGGCCCGGCGCGGCTTTGGCAGGCGGGGCGCCCTGCCAGATAAAATCAGGGCAATCCCGCCAACCCACCGCAACGGCATCCTTCGTGATGCCGTTTCAGCTCCATGACCCCAAACGCTTCCCCTGCCCCTCTGTCTGACGCCACGGCTGCTGCCATCCCTTCGCAACCCGGCCTTGAATCGCTGGCCAAGTCCTTCGAGCCGGCGGCGATTGAAGCCCACTGGGGCCCGCTGTGGGAGCAAAGCGGCCAGTACACGCCCACGCTGGATGCGGCCAAACCATCGTTCGCCATCCAGTTGCCGCCCCCCAATGTGACGGGTACGCTGCACATGGGGCATGCGTTCAACCAGACCATCATGGACAGCCTGACGCGCTACCACCGCATGAAGGGCGACAACACACTGTGGGTGCCGGGCACCGACCATGCCGGCATCGCCACGCAGATCGTGGTGGAGCGCAAGCTGCAAGGCGAAGGCAAGAGCCGCCACGACCTGGGCCGCAAGAACTTTGTCGCCAAGGTGTGGGAGTGGAAAGAAGAGTCCGGCAGCACCATCACGCGCCAGATGCGCCGTATGGGCGATTCGGTGGACTGGAAGCACGAGTACTTCACCATGGACCCGAAGATGTCCAAGGTGGTGACTTCGACCTTCGTGAAGCTCTACCAGCAAGGCCTGATCTACCGCGGCAAGCGGCTGGTGAACTGGGACCCGGTGCTCAAGTCGGCGGTGTCAGACCTTGAAGTCGAGAACGAAGAGCGCGACAGCTTCATGTGGCACATCGAGTACCCGTTCAGCGACGGCCCGCAAAAAGCCGCTGACGGCTCGCCCCTGCGCGGGATGCACATTGCCACCACCCGGCCCGAGACCATGCTGGCCGACGGCGCGCTGGCCGTGCATCCGGATGACGAGCGCTACAAGCACCTGCTCGGCAAGATGGTCGACCTGCCGCTGTGCAACCGGCAGATTCCGGTGATTGCCGACGACTATGTGGACCCGGCTTTCGGCAGCGGCGTGGTGAAGATCACCGGCGCGCACGACTTCAACGACTACCAGGTGGCCCAGCGCCACAACCTGCCGCTGATCACCATCTTCACGCTGGATGCCAAGATCAACGAGAACGGCCCGGCGCAATACCGCGGCCTGGACCGCTACGACTGCCGCAAGGCGGTGCTGAAAGACCTGGAAGCACAAGGCTTCCTCGAAAAAGCCGTCCCGCACAAGAACATGGTGCCGGTCTGCGCACGCACCGGCGCAGTGGTTGAGCCCATGCTGACCGATCAGTGGTTTGTGGCACTCAGCAAGGTCAGCGACAGCGACCCCACCGGCAAATCGATTGCGCAAAAGGCACGCGATGCGGTCGATAGCGGCGCGGTCAAGTTCGTGCCCGAGCAGTGGGTCAACACCTACAACCAGTGGATGAACAACATCCAGGACTGGTGCATCTCGCGCCAGCTCTGGTGGGGCCACCAGATTCCGGCCTGGTACGACGAGGACGGCCAGGTCTATGTGGCTGAAGACGAGGCCGCGGCGCAGGCCCAGGCCCCGGGCAAAAAACTCACCCGCGACGAGGACGTGCTGGACACCTGGTACTCGTCGGCCCTTGTACCCTTCTCATCGCTCGGCTGGCCCGAGAAAACCAAAGAGCTGGACCTGTTTCTGCCTTCGAGCGTGCTGGTCACAGGCTACGACATCATCTTCTTCTGGGTCGCCCGAATGATCATGATGACCACGCACTTCACCGTTTCACCGGAAAATCCTAACGGATTGGTGCCGTTCCACCACGTGTACATCCACGGCCTGGTGAAGGACGCGCAGGGCAAGAAGATGAGCAAGTCTGAAGGCAATGTGCTCGACCCGGTCGATCTGATCGACGGTATTGAGCTCGCACCGTTGCTGGAAAAGCGCTCGCAGGGCCTGCGCAAGCCCGAGACGGCGCCGCAGGTGCGCAAGAACACCGAGAAGGAATTTCCCAACGGCATCCCCGGCTATGGCGCCGATGCACTGCGCTTCACCTTCGCCTCGCTGGCC
>CALSAU010000145.1:0-5824 GCA_943372985.1 Polaromonas sp. YR568
CCACCAGCCGCAGCTGCACACCAACATCCGCCCACCGCACCGCCCCGGGTTCGGCGGCCCCAAGAAAACCTGCGGAGCGCTCAGCCAGCACCATGCCACGCTCGTGAAGACGCACAAAGTCGGGGGCCATCTCGCTGACCGTGTCCAGCGCTGCACAAAGCTGCAGGCAAGCCGTGTGCACGGCTTCCAGCGCCTGTGACCACTCGGTGCCGTCCAGACTTTCCGGCGCAGCCCCTGTCCATCGCAATTTGGTCCCCGGGTACTGCCGACCAGCACACAGGCGCAAATGACGCGCTGCTTGCTCCACCGCACCCACCACAGCCTGCCAGTCGACCAGGCCCCGCGCCAGTTGCAGGCCGGCGGCCAGTGTGTCGCGGCAAAAGTCCAGCAGCTGCCCGGTGCTGAGCTGGGTACCCAGAAACTGGATGCCAGTCTCGTTGAGCTGATGCGCCTCGTCGAAAATCGCGATGCGCACCGAGGGCAGCAACTCAGCCACACCGGACTCGCGTACGGAAAGATCGGCAAAGAAGAGATGGTGGTTGATCACCACCACATCGGCCGCCATGGCCTCGCGCCGCGCCAGATTCACATGGCAGGACCGGAATTGCGGACAGGCCGACCCCAGGCAGTTGTCCCGTGTGGAGGTGACGAGTGGAATCAGCGGGGAACGTTCATCCAGCCCGGGCAGCTCGGCCAGATCGCCGGTACGCGTTGCCTGCGACCATTGCTCGATACGGCCCAGCGCACGCAAGGATGCGGCATCGGACACCTGCGCCTCGTGGCGCGCCAGCGTCATCCGGTGCAGGCACAGGTAGCTGGCACGCCCCTTGAGCAAAGCCGTGCGGGTGGGCAGCCCCAGAATCTCCACCAGTCGGGGAAGATCACGCCCAAAGAGCTGGTCTTGCAACGCTTTTGTGGCGGTGGACAGCAGCACGCGCTCGCCACTGAGCAGGGCCGGGACCAGATAGGCGTAGGTTTTTCCCACGCCGGTGCTGGCCTCGACCACCAGTGGATGGGCGTCATCAATGGCTGCAGCGACGGCCAGCGCCATGTCGACCTGCCCCTGGCGCGGCACGAAGTGTTCGTCTGCTCGGGACAGGACACCCTCGGGGGCGAATGCGGCTTCGACGTCGCTGGCAAGGGGCATCAGGCAGGCTCGCGCGGGTCCAGCTGTTGCTCCAGCTGGGCGATCTGGTCTCGCAATTGAAGGCGCCGTTTTTTGAGGCGTCGCAGCAGAAGCTCATCAATGGGCAGTGCGTGGGCGGCCATGTCGACCAGCGCATCGAGGTCCGCATGCTCGATCTTGAGCTCGATCAGCTGCCGCTCCGGCGAGTGTAAATTTAAGTCCAAAGTAGATTCCGGGTTCGCAGCGCTTCGCCTGATAATACGTGTGTTGCGACCATAAATCGAGCCTTTGGGCTTGAAAGATCTGACAATGTCCAAAGGCTACCGAATCACCGCATCCACCGGCATCCACAAGGGTGACCGGGACTACCAGCAGGATCAGGTCAACCTGTTCAGCCATGTGCGCGTGCCAGGCTGCATGCTGGGCATCGTGGCCGATGGCATGGGTGGTCGCAGTGGCGGTCGCAAGGCTTCTGACCAAGTCATGATGACGGCCAAGCAGCTGTTTGAGCGCTACTCACCCGACAGTGACGATGCGCCAACCATGCTCAAGCAGATCGTCGAAGAGGCGCACATCGTCATCAAGCTCACAGCTATTTCGGCAGAGCAGGAACCGCACAGCACGCTGGCCGCCTTCCTGATCAACCCGGGCGGCGACTGTCACTGGGTGCACACCGGTGACTCACGCATCTACCACTACCACGGCAGCAAGCTGATTCACCGCACGGTGGACCATTCCTACGTGCAGACGCTGGTCGACAAGGGCGAGATCACAGAAGAAGAGGCGAATGTGCACCCGCAGTCCAACATTCTGATGGGTTGCCTCGGTACCGAAGAAGTCCCCCCTGTCTCACACCACTTCATCCCCCAGCTCAAGCCCGATGACGTGCTACTGGCTTGCAGCGATGGCGTGTGGCACTACTTCAGCGCCAGCGAGATGGGTTCAGCGCTCGCCATGCTGTCGCCGCGCGAGGCCACCGAGTTCCTGATCCAGAAAGCACGCTCACGCGCGCGGGGCGGAGGCGACAACCTGTCGCTGGTGATTGTCAAGCTGGAACCGCTGGGCGACGCCAAGAAGTAAGCCTGTCGTGAACAGGCTGTGGCGCCTCAGGATGGCAGAGGCAGGGACTTGGCGGGCGGCTTGACCCGCTTGCGCTGTTCTTCCTCATGCCGTGCCCGGCGCTCTTCGGCTTCCTTCTGGCGCTCGTTGAATTTCTTTGCTTCTTCGGCGGCAGCGGCTTGTTTGTCTGCCCGGTCACGGGCTTTCTGTTCACTGGCGCTGAGTTTGCCGGCCGCCGCATCGCTTCGGGACTTGGCGTCTGACTGGTTCAGCGCCCGCTCTTCGATTTTTTTCTTTTCACGCTCGACGCGTTCCTGATATTCCTGCACCGCTTTGGCACGGCGCTCTTCGGCTTCACGAAGCGCCTGGGGTGACGATTTTTCTTCGGTTTTGCGCAACTGCTCCGCCGCCCGCGCGCGTCTGTCCAGATCGTTGAGTTCAATGTCCTGACGCCGTAAATCCGCCATCGCCTCGCGCCGGCGCACATTGACCTCAGCCAGACAGTTGTTGACCGCAAAACGCTTGTAACAAGCCGCATCTTCTGCAAGAAAACCAGCCTCCAGCTGGGCGCGGTCTGCAGCGATACGGCTGCGCTCCGCATCAATGGAGAAGGCTGGCGTGGCAGGGGTCGCTGCGGCGGCGGGCGCAGGTGTCTGCGCCATGACCCACGGCGAGACGCACACCAGCAGACTCATCCAAAGCGATTTGTTCATGTCAACGCGGTATCCACGCTCCGTCTTTCCAGTCCCAAAAAGGCCGTCGACTGCATTTCATTGAGCCGCGAGACTGTACGCGGGAACTCATGCACCAGAGGGCCTTCGGTGTACAACGCCTCAGGCGGCACCTCTGCCGACAGGATCAATTTGACACGACGGTCGTAAAGCACGTCTATCAGCCATGTAAAGCGCCGCGCCTCCGACGCCATGCGCACCGGCATGTGGGGCACATCGCTCAGAAGGACGGTGTGGAACTGCGTGGCAATTTCCAGGTAGTCGTTCTGGGAACGGGGGCCGCCGCAGAGAGACTTGAAATCAAACCACACCACGCCACCGGCCTTGCGACGGGCCCAGATTTTCCGGGCCTCGATCTGCAACACAGGATTCTCGTCCTGAGTCTCGGCCAGGGCATCGAAGGTGGCGGTCATCTCGGCATCCGCCTGCGGCCCCAGGGGGGTGTGATACAGCCGGGCATTCTCCAGCGTGCGGCGACGGTAGTCGGTGCCGTTGTCCACACTGATGACTTCCAGGTTGTCTTTCAACAACTCGATGGCCGGCAGAATCCGGTCACGGTGCATGCCATTCGGATAAAGGTCATCCGGCCGGAAGTTCGAGGTAGTGACAAAGCCGACTCCGTTGTCGAACAGCGCCGACAGCAAGCGGTAGAGAATCATCGCGTCGGTGATATCCGCCACGTGAAACTCGTCAAAGCAGATCAGGCGGTAGCGCTTGGCCATGCGCCGCCCGAGTTCATCGAGCGGATTGGCCGTGCCCTGCAAATCCTGCAGCTCGCGGTGCACCTCACGCATGAACTCGTGAAAATGCAGCCGCACCTTCCGGTTCAGCGGGACGGCTCCGAAAAAGCAGTCCATCAGGAAGCTCTTGCCGCGCCCCACCCCGCCGTGCATGTACACGCCACGCGGAATGTCGGGGCGGTTGATCAGCTTCTTGAAGGCGTTGGAGCGCTGCTCCTTGAACGCGGCCCACTCTGAAGCACAGCGCTCAAGCGCGTCAATCGCCCGCAACTGGGCGGGGTCACTTTTGTAACCCCGCGCAGCGAGCTCCGCGTTGTAAGCTGACCGGACCGGCTGTGTCACCGATGCTGTACCTGGACGGGTCAGAAGTTCAGCGTGCGCTTGTCCACCGCCAGCGCGGCTTCCTTGGTCGCTTCGCTGAGCGACGGATGCGCATGGCAGATACGGGCGATGTCCTCGCTGCTGGCGCGGAACTCCATCGCCACCACACACTCAGCAATCAGCTCACTGGCCATGGGGCCGACGATGTGCACGCCGAGGATCTCGTCGGTTGCAGCGTCCGCCAGCATTTTCACCATTCCAGTCGTGTCGCCGAGGGCACGGGCCCGGCCATTGGCCATGAACGGGAAGGTGCCCGGCTTGTAGGCCCGGCCTGCCGCCTTGAGCTGCTCTTCGGTCTGACCCACCCAGGCAATTTCGGGGCTGGTGTAGATGACCCACGGAATGGTGTTGAAGTTGACATGCCCGTGCTGGCCGGCGATGCGCTCGGCCACGGCCACGCCCTCTTCCTCTGCCTTGTGTGCCAGCATCGGGCCGCGCACCACATCGCCCACCGCCCAGACATTGGGCAGGTTGGTCTTGCATTCCCCGTCGACGACGATGGCGCCGCGCTCGTCCAGCTTGAGGCCAACCGCCTCTGGCGCCAGACCAACGGTGTTCGCCACGCGGCCAATGGAGATGATCAGCTTGTCCACCTCCAGCGTCTGCGCCTCGCCCTTGGCATCGGTGTAAGCCACCGAGACGCCTTTCTTGCTGGACTTGACTTCACCCACCTTCACGCCGAGTTCGATCTTCAGGCCCTGCTTGGTGAAAGCCTTGTGCGCTTCCTTGGCGATCTGCTGGTCCACCGCGCCGAGGAAGGTCGGCAGACCTTCCAGCACGGTGACTTCGGCACCGAGGCGGCGCCAGACCGAGCCCATCTCCAGGCCAATCACGCCGGAGCCGATGAGACCCAGCTTTTTGGGAACCGCTGCCATGCGCAAGGCGCCGTCGTTCGAGAGGATGTTTTCCTCGTCAAACGGCGCACCGGGCAGGCTGCGCGCATTGGAGCCCGTAGCCACCACGATGTGCTTGCCGGTGATGGTCTCTTCGGCCGCACCTGCTGCGGCTGGCGCAACCTTGATGTCGTACAGACCATCCTTGGCTGCCACGAAAGAACCGCGGCCGTGGAAGAAAGTGACCTTGTTTTTCTTGAACAGGTAGACGATGCCGTCGTTGTTCTGCTTCACAACCGTGTCTTTGCGCGCCACCATCCGGCCTACATCCAGACTGAGGCCCTTCACATCAATGCCATGGTCAGCAAAATGATGGCCGGCATGCTCGTAATGCTCGGACGACTGCAGCAGCGCCTTGGAGGGAATGCAGCCCACGTTAGTGCAGGTGCCACCCAACGCGGGGCCGCCCTTGGCGTTCTTCCATTCGTCGATACAGGCCACATTGAAGCCCAGCTGTGCGGCGCGGATGGCAGCAATGTAGCCACCGGGACCGCCGCCGATGACGATCACGTCGAAATTTTTACTCATGCAAATTTCCTTTCCCATTCTCCAGGGACTTTTCGGGGGACACCGCGGAACCGGCTTTGCCGGGCCGCTGGTGTCGCCCCCTTGAGGGGGAGGCGGCCAAAGGCCGCTTCGGGGGTGGGTCAGATATCAAACAGCAGACGCGACGGATCTTCCAGCGCTTCCTTCATCGCCACCAGGCCCAGCACGGCTTCGCGGCCGTCAATGATGCGGTGGTCGTAGCTCATGGCGAGGTAGTTCATCGGGCGGATCACGATCTGGCCGTTCTCGACCACCGCACGGTCCTTGGTCGCGTGCACGCCGAGGATGGCGGATTGCGGCGGGTTGATGATGGGCGTGGACAGCATGGAGCCGAAGGTGCCGCCATTG
>CALSAU010000146.1:0-5769 GCA_943372985.1 Polaromonas sp. YR568
ACCAGTGGCGGCATGCGGTCGGTAATTGGGTCGGCAATTTGGTCGGTAAGGCGCGGCGCCGCGTCGTACGCGAGGTCCATCAACACGTATTGCTGGCGAGGGGAGAAGAGTTCCTGAACCTGATACCGCTCACCAGGAGCTCCTGTTGCATCGATCACCACATCGCAACGCATCCCCGGCGCCAGGACGATCCGTCCACCGTCAGGCTCATGAGGTGTAACCGGGTGGCCGTCCAGAGCGATGATCATTGGCCGGTGCCCCTGGAACCGCAGCGCAAAAATGCGTGCGTTGGCAGCATTCACCAGCCGCAGACGAAGCCTTTCCCCGGCGCGGATTGGAAATTGGTCCTTCACGGATCCGTTCACTGTCACCACGTTCCCGATCCGCCCCGCATGCGACATGTCGTGGGCGTTTCCGAACGACTCACTGACCAGCCCGCCCGCCGTGATGCGCCAGTCGTCAAGCACCCAGGTCACGTCGCGATGAACCGCCGGGGGCTCCCGTTCCTGCACGATCAAGGTGCCATAAAGGCCCCGGTCCACCTGTTCAGAGCTCTGGAAGTGCGAGTGGTACCAATACGTGCCGGCATCGATGGCGTCGAATTCGTAAATGAAACGCTGTCCAGGCTCAATTGGTGGCTGCGTCAAATGTGGGACGCCGTCCATGGCGTTAGGCAATCTCACGCCGTGCCAGTGCACGGTAGTGGGTGCGGTGAGCTGGTTCGTCACTTGCACCCGAACGCGCTCGCCTTGACGTACGCGCAACTGGGGCCCCGGTACGCTCCCGCCGTAGGTCCACGCTGCAATCGAAGGTTTGCCCGTGTCTGTCAACGCCTGGCCAGCCATTGCGACCAGCTCGAACTCCCGAGCCGGGTGGTTTTGGACTGAGGATGTGCAGCCGAGTTGGGTGCCGATTCCCAGTGAGGCGAGGCTGTAGAGGAAGTGACGACGGTGCATATCTGATATTTCGGCGGGCATAGTACCCCAGTTCTACGGATTTCTGCTGGCTAACGTTGCTCACTACAACTGATTCCAGGCACCGCCGGGAAGCTTCGGAAAAAGACTGCTTTGAGAGTGAAAAGTTCAAACCCTCGGAGTTCTGCTTTGTCTCGAAAGCAGGTACGCCAGCCTTCTACAACCTCCGCAACTTCTTCCGCACCAGATGAGTATTACTGCGGTGACGGCGGGCAGGGGCTTGAGCGTCAACGCCCAGACGCAATGAGCGCCGACTCCACCATGTCCATCACATGTTCCACGGCCGAGGTCACCACCGCCTCGCTGAGTGCCAGATTCGCCATGGCATTGGTCTGCAAAATGGTCGCCAGGCCATGCATGGATGACCAGACAAACAGTGCATTGAGGTTCAGCTGGTCCTCCGACAGCGCTCCGCCATACATCGGCGCGAGGGCCTGGCGCAGGACATCAAACGACAGCCGCGAATTGTGAATCAGCCCCGGGTGGTTGGCCGCCTCGGGCCATTCGTGCCCAAACATCAACCGGTATTCCAGCGGGTTGTTCAGCGCGTACATGAGGTACTGGCGTCCCAGCGACCGCATGTCGGCGGCTGGCTCGTCAAACCGTTCACGTGAAGACAGCACGCCAGCGAACCGCTCAAAGCACCGACGCAGCACTTCGGCCAGCAGGTGATCCCGGCTGGGGTAGTGTTTGTAGGGGGCTTGGTGAGAAACACCCAGCCGGCGCGCCACATCCCGCAGGCTGAGTTTCTCGATTCCATTTTCGGCAATCAGCGCATGGGCCGTGTCAACGCACGCATCCCTCAGGTTCACGGGTGGCGACTCAATCTTCTTCATCCGGTGTCCAGGTGATTTGCACCCATTATGGACGTCCCGATTCGGTCAGAGGGGCACGCTTAACTTGTCATGCCAGCCATGACTTTTGCCATCGCCCGGCTTCTTGCCCAGCGCGGCAGCGGGGACAGCGCAGCCTCCAGAAGCCAGGAAAGCCGCCCTGGCCGCACTGTCGCCCGGCGACCGAGCGCAGTCAACGCGCCACGGGCCACATCGTCCGGTTGCAAGGCGGCACCCATCGTCATCCCGGCGCGATCAGCAAAGCCGCTCTTCACCGGGCCAGGCGCCACACTGAGCACATCCACCCCAGACGGTAACAGCTCGGCATGAAGGCCCTCTGCCAGCGACTGGACATACGCCTTGGTTGCTGAATAGTTGGCGGCTCGGGGGACCCCCTGAAACGCCACGATGGAGCTGAACAGCATGATCCCGCCGCGCCCACGCTTGACCATTCTTCGGCCCATCAGGACAGACAGTTCAAGTACGCTTCGGCAGTTGAGGTCCACCATGCCGCTTTCCAAGCTCAGGTCTGAGTCGAGCAATGGTCCGCCACTGCCGTAGCCCGCCGCAGCTACCAGCAAACCGATATCAAGGTCCTTTATCGACTCAGCCAGTGTCAGTGGCGCGCCGGTAAGGGCCAGGTCAGCGGCTACCACACGGCAACCCACGCCATGGCTGCGGCGCAGGGTGTCTGCGAGCGATTGAAGTTTGGCCTCATTTCGCGCCACCAGGATGACATTCAGGCCGCTTTCCGCCAGCCGGACGGCTGTGGCGCGGCCAATTCCGTCGCTGGCACCAGTGACCAGGGCCCAGGGGCCATACCGGTCGTGAAGTCGGGTCGCTGGATTGGGTTCCGACTGATTCATTTGGCCACCCGGATTTGAAGCGAAAGGCTCTGTCCGTTCTGGATGCGGAATACCGCTTCATCAAAACGTGGTGCTCGAAGGCTGGGGCGCACATTGCCAGATACCCCCCATCCCTCGACGGGTATGCCCACGAAGTTGGCGTCTACCCGCTGGTTGCCGTTCAGATCATGAGCGACCGAGATGGCATACGCGCCATCTGGCAGTCCGCTAAAACTGCATTGAACCCCACTGGGGCTTGATGCCACCCACTGCACACGTGCGCGTGAGTTGTCCATCGGGAAACCTTTTTCTTCTGCGAAGAGACTGCAGCCAATGGCACCTTGCGGATCCAGAGGCCCCGGGATGCTGACATTGATGTCTGCGCTCAAGGCGGCGCCTTGAAAACCAAAAAGCAGGGCTGACAAGGCACAGCCAGGTAAGAGGGTGCTCACATGAACCTCCGAATCGTCGGTGAATGGGTAGGGGATGATTGAAAACGCCTTCATGTTGACGGCGTCTACTTATTGAAGCACCAAAAGTAGACGGTGTCAACTAAAGGGGTTTCAGGGGCTTTGCGGCTAAATGTTGACAGCGTCTACAAAGTCGGGAGAATGGTAGACATCGTCAACTAAATGCCCTGCCAGCACCCCACGCTGAGGTCCATCAAACACATGAAGCCGCCGTCATGCCCTTCTCGTCAACATTCACTGCGCGCTCAACAAAGGCCTCTATCCGGCTGTCGAGTCATCACCACCTCCATAGTGAATGACATTGATCGGGGTAGTACCATGACCGCGCTATATCGCTGCGTTTCAGCGGCGTTGGTCACGTCCCTCGCCGTCCTGCTGAGCGGCTGCACGATCGGGACACCCTGGCCGCGCATGGCGCCAATGGTTCCCGGTGAGGCTGAGGAAGCCGTGGTGCTGGTCCTGACTCGGGTGGTGGTCGATACCACACAGCGCGAAGAGTTTGACCGCCAGAACAGCCGTGTGCTGGCGAGTATGGGTCAGCACCCCGGGTTAGTGGGCTATGCGGCACGCCGCGAGATTTTCGGCAGTCAGGGCTGGACGATGACCGTGTGGGCCAACGAAGAGGCGCGAGCTGCCTTTGTGGCTTCAACCGTCCACCGTGAGGCAGTCAGGCGAAGCATGTCGACAGTTGTCGCAGCAGAGTTCAAGCGACTGACCGTTCCGCGCAAAGACCTGCCTGCCAACTGGGACGCGGTCCTCCCGATGCTGGCCGATCCAGAGGGCCTTCGCAACCACTGGGAGTAAGGCGCCAGGCCGGCAGTCATTGGCTGCCCGGCGATCGTCCTACCTACCCACAGAAAGTCCACCATGATGAAAGAACGAATACTTCGGCTGGCCTTGTTGATCTTGGCCAGCGTCATTGCAGGGTGTGCCCCCTTTAACCACACCGGCCCCGACAGCCCCCGTGCAACCTTCACCGTCGCTCCAATGCAGCCTCCGCCGAGGGTGGCTTTGGTTCTCAGCAGCGGTGGCCCCCGCGGCTATGCGCACATTGGGGTGATGCGGGTGCTGGAAGAAGCGGGCATCGAGTTTGACCTGGTGGTGGGTACCAGTGTGGGTTCTCTCCTGGGTGCATTCTGGGCCGACGGTCGAACGGCCGCTGAAATCGACGCACTGTCGCAGACAGGCGGACCTTTGTCGCTGTTTGACTTCTCTCCCTTTGCTGATCGCGGCTGGATACGTGGTCAACGCTTGCAGGATTACGTCAATGGCAGGCTGGTGCATCGCCGCATCGAGCAAATGCCTCGTAAGCTGGTGGTTGGTGCCACACGGCGCGATGACAAAGCGCCGGTCTTCTTCACCAATGGCGATGTCGGTGTGGCGGTTCGTGCATCCAGCGCGGTGCGGGGAGTCATTTCACCGGTGGGTATTGAGGGAACGGAGTATGAGGATGGCGATGAGTCGCTTCCATTGGCCGTGAGCGCAGCTCGGCAGGCGGGTGCGCGATTTGTGATTGCAGTGGATGTGACACCTCGGCTCGACACAGCGCCGGCGGATGCCGCTGCCTCACAACGCAGGCGAGTGGCACTTCGCAGTGCCCGAATCGCACCAGAAGCCGCCTTGGCTGACTACCTGAGTCATGCAGAACTGAAATTTTCTGCCTCACCACTGCCAAGTTACTTCGAGTATGCGCGCCGGACTGGTGAGCAAAGTGCCCGAAAGCAGTTGCCTGCTCTGCTTGATGCGCTCAAGCAGGCTGGCATCGCCACTGATTTGTATTCTGTGAGGAGTGTGCCGTGACGCAGACGGACTATTCCCCGTCGAATGTCGTTGCATGTGGTGTTCCCAGGTCAGCCCCTACTAACCGGCGCTCAGTGAGCTCTATCCCTTTTGCCGCGCAATAGTGGCATCTTGAAGTTCACGTTAATCGTTTGAACTTCAGCTTGTCTCCATCGCCGGCATTCTGTATCTCTACAACCTCTGCAACTTCTTCCGCACCAGATGAATGTTGCTCCGCAGCGCATACAGCTCATCGGTGTAAGACAGTGGCACCGATACCTTTTCGGCCCGGCTTTCAAGGCTGTTCAGCTCTTCCAGCAGCGCCGCATTACTGCCAGTGTTGTCAATGCGATTTTCAATGTCGCGCAGCTGGCCGTACCAGCGGAAGATGCGTGAACGTACGCGGAACGCATACAGCGGCGGCACGATGCGTGACAGGGGCAGCATGATGGCCAGGATAATTCCCATGGCCAGCCACATCCGCTCAACCAGGTTGGACACCCAGAACGGCAGATAGCGCTGCAGCAGCGGTGTGCCGTTCTTGATGGCGCGTTCGGCTTCCTTTGAAATCGGCAACTCACTGTTGTCGCGGTTCGGGTATTCGCGTGCGCTCTTGAACCAGCCGGCGCCGCCGTGGATGTCGTTGCCTGCCTGTGCAAACAACTGCTGCAGCGCCGGGTGCGTGGTGGTACGGGTAATGAGCGAGGTGGTGGGCGCGACCAGCCGCACGTCGTCGGGCGGAATGTTGCCAGCCAGGTCCACCACGCCCCGGGGCAGTCGGGTGGTGCCCAGAAAGGCAAAGCGGCGCGAGTAGGCTTCGCTCTGCGCAAAGTTCATCAGCTTCACGCCCGGGGTTTGCAGCAGCATC
>CALSAU010000147.1:0-5748 GCA_943372985.1 Polaromonas sp. YR568
TCTTGAACGGCTGCTGTTTGATGCCGACAAACACCTCAGCCGCGTGCAGGGGCTGGGGGGCGCCAGCGCGGAGCCACCGCGCAAGTTCAGCGCGTCCACCATCATCGGCATTGGTGGGCGCCAGCTCACCCTGCGCACCAGCACCACCCCTGTATTCGAGGCGCAGGTTTTCACCGCCATTCCGTTCATTGTGGGCGGCGTGGGCATCCTGCTCAGCTGTGCGATGGCCTTCAGTGCGTGGCTGTTGTTGACCGGTCGGGTGCGGGCGCTGGCGTTGGCGCACCAGATGACGGTGGATCTGGCACGCGAGCGCCAGCGCCTCGTGAACATCGTGGAGGGAACCAATGCCGGCACCTGGGTCTGGCAGGTGCAGACAGGCGAGCTGTTCCTTGATGAACGCTGGGCCGCCATGATTGGTCACACGCTGGAGTCCTTGGGGCCCCTGAACGCCAAGACCTGGCGTGAGCTGGTTCATCCGGACGACTTGACACGCATGGAGGTGGCGCTCAATCGCCACTTCATCGGGGAGACCGAGTACTTCGAGTGCGAGAACCGCATCCGCCACAAGGATGGGCAGTGGGTCTGGGTGATGGACCGCGGCAAGGTCTCGTCATGGACGCGCAGCGGCAAGCCGCAGTTGATGTCGGGTACGCAGATCGACACCTCGGAAAAGCAGGCCACCCTGATGGCCCTGCGGGCCAGCGAAGAGAACTTCCGCCATCTGTTTGACAACAGCCTGGAAGGCATTCTGCAGGCGCTGGCTGACGGCTCTGTGCTGTACGCCAACCCGGCGGCGTGCAAGCTGTTCGCCATGACGCAGGATGAAATTCGCCAGCAGGCGCGCACCGGGCTGGCCGACCCGCAGGACCCGCGTTTCAGTGGTTATCTGGTGCAGGCCTTGCGGCACGGACAGGCGCGCGGCGAGGCCACCATGCAGCGCAGGGATGGCTCGCGTTTTGAATGCGAGTTGTCACTGTCGCACCACCTCAGCCAGGACGGCGAGTCGTGCATCAACATCTTTCTGCGCGACGTGACCATCCGCAAGCAGGCAGAGGCCGAGATTCAGGCCTTGAACGCCGACCTCGAAGACCGGGTGTCGAGGCGCACCGCCCAGCTCGAAGCGGCCAACCATGAACTGGAAGCGTTTTCATACTCCGTGGCACATGACCTGCGCGCACCCCTGAGCTCCATTCACGGGTTCAGCCATCTGCTGCAAAAGGCGGTGGGCGACGATGTCGCTGCGCGCTGCGCGCACTACCTCAGCCGCATTCGTGCCGGTGTGGTGCAGATGGGCCACATCACCGACGGACTGCTGTCGCTGGCCCATGTCTCCCGGACCGAGGTGAAGGTTCATCAGGTAGATCTGGGGGAAATCGCACAACTTGTGGTGCAGGCCTGCCGTGAACGCGATCCGGGGCGTGAGGTGGAGGTGCAGATCGGTGCAGACCTGACCGCCATCGGTGACCCGACCCTGCTGCGGCAGGTGCTGGAAAACCTGATCGGCAACGCATGGAAGTTCACCGGGCGCACCCGCGACGTGAAGATCGAGATCAACAAACTGCCGGTGGCAGACGGCGCCGTCACGTTCTTTGTGCGCGACAACGGTGCCGGCTTTGACATGGCCTACATCGACAAGCTGTTCGGCTCGTTCCAGCGGCTGCACTCACCGGGTGAGTTTGAGGGAACGGGTATCGGCCTGGCGACATCGATGCGCATCATCCGCCGGCACGGCGGGCGCATGTGGGCCGAAGGGGCGCCAGGGCAGGGCGCGACGTTTTACTTCACGCTGCCTCTGGTGCTCGACAAATTGCTGGCGGAGCCGTCCTGATGCGGGAGCGCCTACCGCACGGAATGCGGCAGGCTGAGGCTGTTTCCGTTGCTTACTGGGCTGGTGCCGGGATGACCACCAGGTTGCCGCTGGTTTTGGGCTCCACTGACAGCACGCTGCCGCCCGGTGGAATCGTCACCGTCTCGACCTGACGGATCGCACCGCCGCCGGCGACGCTGCCGTCTACCTGACCTTGGCCGGTGACGCGTGCGCGGCAGGCGATCAGGTCTTCACCCTGAAACACGTCGCAACGTTTCAGTGCATTGGCCGAGAACTCGCCGTTGGCGTTGTCCACCTTGCCGGCGCGTTTGGCGGCGTTGGCGTTGCGCACCTCGGTCATGCAGGTCTCGCGGCTCTGCTGCGTGGCGCCGGTGTTGCAGGCCATCATTTCGCTGCGGGCGTTGCCAGTGGCGTCAATGCCGGTGGTACCGGAGGCGATTTGCGCGGTGGCGCTCATGGCCATCAGCGTGGTGAGTGCAAAGCAGGCGGCGCCAGCACTGATGCGGGCAAAGGTGGGCTTGACGGGAATGGCGTGAAACTGGGATGGGGTCATAGTGATCTCCTTGGATCGAATATCGATGCAGGCCAGTGTGCGCTGCGGGAGCTTCACCGCTTGAGAGAGAACGTGGCGAACGGGCTGCGACTGCCGCCTGTTCACCTGTAGGACAAGCCTTGCAGGGCCGTCGGCCTACATCGACCAGATGCGCGGCAGCGGGGCGGTCTTTTGCCACAAGTGCGCGCGCCATGCCTGCCACACCTGCCGCAGCAGACCCATGGCAGGCTCCACCACCGGGGCCAGCACCCGCACCACGACGACCTGACCATCCGGGCTGGTGGCGCCTGCGCTGGCGTACAGCGGGTGGGCTTCAATGACTTGCCGCGCCACGTCGAGTGCCGTCTGCCGGCGATGGCGGTCCAGTTTGTTGCCCGCCACGAAAAACAGCGACGCCATGCAGCGCTGACCCGCCAGACCCAGGGGACTGTTCAGCAGCCGCTGGTCGGCGGCGTCCAGGGTGGCACGCTCCAGCCAAACGCCCGGTACTTCGATGTGCTGGCGGAAACTGCCTGTAGCAAACGGCAGCCCTGCGGCGGGCAGTCCCAGCGCGGTGATGTCCCAGCCGATCAGCTCTGCGCCGGGGGCCAGGGCCATGGTGAGGCGGTTTTCAGCGAGGCAGCCGCTGTAGCACAACGCTTCAAGTGGCAGCCACTCGATGCGCGCGCCCTCATGCACCTGCAGGTGGGTGCGCTGCAGCGCAGGCGCGCCGGTGGATCGGTAAAACCGGGTAGCCCCGGGCGTGGTGATGAGGCCATGGGCGCCAGGCCCAGCAGAAATGTCAATGGTGAGCGTGTCGCCACCGACCAGTCCACCCGGCGGGTGAACGATGACGTTGTGGCAGATTGCGTCGCCTTCGGGGTACAGACTTTGCAGAATGCGAAGTGGCCCGGTGTGCTGGAAACGCGCGACAGTCTTGTCAGCCTGAAGCGTGTAGTCGATGGCGAGATCCGCGTTCCAGGTCATCGCGCGAGTTTATCTGATGCCTCATCTCAAACGCTATGAAAAGCATAGCGCTTGAGATGCCCTGAGCCTTCAGGAGATCAGGCGGCGACAGCCTCGCGGCTTTCCTTCACGCGCAGGGCCAGGTGGTCCAGTGCCTCCTGCACCTGGTCCACCAAAATCAGGCACAGGTCGCCGGGTTGCAGCCTGGCCAGTGCCGTGTCGATGGCCAGGAACTCGCCGTGGATTTCGTCAATCTGGCGGGTCCGGCTGGCGTTGGCCAGGCCTTCGCGCAGCAGACCGATCACTTCGCCATCGGCACGGCCGCGCTGGGCCGCATCCTGGTAGAGGATCACGTCGTCAAACGCTGCGCCAAGGATCATGGTCTGGTCCCGGATGTCGTTGTCGCGCCGGTCTCCCGCACCGCTGATCACTACGCTGCGGCGCTGTGTGGGGCCTGCCGGCATGGCATTCACCGCCGACACTAGCGCGCGCATCGCGTCGGGGTTGTGGCCGTAGTCGGCAATCACGGTGGCACCGCGGTAGTCGAGCACATTGAAGCGGCCGGGCGCGTTGTGCGCGTCGCTCACAAAACTGCTGAGTCCGTTGCGGATCGATTCCCAGTGGATGCCCGCAGCCCACGCCGCGGCGATGGCAGCCATCACGTTCTCGACCTGGAAAGAAATGGTGCCGCCGCGGGTGAGCGGGATGCCTTGCAGCGCAATGCGCTCCATCCACGCGCCTTCGGCCGCAACCACCATGCCGCCATCGACATACACGGTGCGCTTGCCCTGTGCCCGGTGTGTGGCCATCAGCGGGTGGTGCCGGTCGGCGGCGAAGTAGATCACCTTGCCCGGGCAGGCCTGTGCCATGTCCGCCACGATGGGGTCGGCCGCATTGAGCACCGCATAGCCGGTGGTGGCCACGTTCTGGACCACCACGCGTTTGAGCACGGCCAGGTCTTCAACGGTGGTGATGTAGTTCAGGCCCAGGTGGTCGCCACGGCCGATGTTGGTGACCACCGCCACCTGACAGCGGTCAAAGCCCAGGCCTTCGCGCAGGATACCACCGCGTGCAATTTCGAACACGGCGGCATCGACATCGGGGTGCATCAGCACGCTGCGCGCGCTCTTGGGGCCGCTGCAGTCGCCGCTGTCGGTCTGCCGGCCATTGATGTACACGCCGTCGGTGTTGGTCAGGCCCGTACGCAGACCGTGCGAGCTCATCAGGTGGGCAATCAGGCGGGCGGTAGTAGTCTTGCCGTTGGTGCCGGTGACGGCAACCACCGGAATGCGCCCGTCGCCGTTGGCAGAGGGTGGGAACAGTTCGTTGATCATGGCCACGCCCACCGCACGCCCCTTGCCGTACGACGGCGACAGGTGCATGCGCAGGCCGGGTGCGGCATTGACTTCCACCACGCCGCCGTTTTGCGATTCGAGTGGCTTGAGCATGCTTTCACACACCACATCGACGCCACAGATGTGCAGACCCACCATTTGCGCCGCGGCCACGGCACGTTCGGCTACGGCGGGGTGCACGTCGTCGGTCACATCGGTGGCGGTGCCGCCGGTGCTCAGGTTGGCGTTGTTGCGGAGGATGACGCGCTTGCCCTTGGGCGGGATCGATTCCGGCGTGAAGCCTTGCACGCCAAGGCGGGCCACAGCGATCTCGTCAAAGCGGATTTTGGTGAGTGACGTGGAATGGCCTTCGCCGCGCCGCGGGTCCTGGTTGACGATATCGACCAGCTCGCGAACGGTGTGCAGGCCATCGCCCACCACCTGTGGCGGGTCGCGCCGTGCGGCGGCCACCACCTTGTCGCCCACCACCAGCAGGCGGTAGTCGCTGCCCGGCAGGAATTTCTCGACCATGACTTCGCCGTACTCGGCAGCGGCGCGGTAGGCGATTTCCAGGTGGTCGCGCGTCATGATGTTGACGGTGACGCCCTTGCCTTGGTTGCCGTCCTGGGGCTTGACCACCACCGGCAGACCGATGTGCTGCGCTGCGGTCCAGGCGTCTTCAAAGTCGGTCACGGGGCGGCCGAGCGGTACCGGCACACCGGCGGCGCGGAGCAGCTTTTTGGTCAGGTCCTTGTCCTGCGCGATGGACTCGGCCACCGCACTGGTGGCGTCCAGTTCGGCGGCCTGGATGCGGCGCTGGCGTGAACCCCAGCCGAACTGCACCAGGCTGCCCTTGGTCAGACGGCGGTAGGGAATGCCGCGGGCCACAGCCGCATCGACGATGGCGCCGGTGCTGGGACCCAGCCGCTCGTCTTCGTCGCATTCAGCGAGTTGGGCGATGGCCGCGTCAAGATCAAATGCCAGATCGCGCAGAGCGGCGTGAATCAGCGCCTGCGCCAGCTCAAGGGCCATGCGGCCGACGGCCTCTTCGCTGTACTCGACCACCACCTGATAGATGCCGGTCTCCA
>CALSAU010000148.1:0-5742 GCA_943372985.1 Polaromonas sp. YR568
TTTAACGGCGGTGGCCGTGGCCATGCCCGCGGTGGCCGTGGTGCCCGTGCTTCCAGTGGCCGCGCGGCGCGGGCGCGTAGTGGTAGCCAATGGGGTACACCGGCGCAGGCCGCACATACACCGGGGCCGGTCGCACGTAATAGCCCGGCGGGTAATACTGCACCGGCGGCTGCACATACACCGGCTGCGGCGCCACATACACAGGCGCCGGCTGCACGTAATACGGGCGCGCGTTGGTGGCGCCAATGTGCACCCCCGGCGCGGCGTGCACACCCACCGACCAGGTGACATCGCTCGCCCGGGCCGGGGCGGATGCGAACGCAGCCAGCAAAGCGACAGCGGCAGCGCCGGCAAAAACAGAACGGTTGAGCAACATGGTGAGGACTCCGGTTGGTGGGGCAAACATCACCCCGTGCAGCCATTACACGCAGCCAGGTGTAAGCGCCGTACCCCATGGCGTGTCAAACCGGTAGCCGGAAGTAACCGCTTACGGCGGGCAAAAAGGTGTTGCCATAGGGCCGCCCCCTAAAATGAGCCTATATGAACGCCCCCGCCGATAAAGAACCCCTAAAACCCAGCAATTTCCTGCGCCAGGTCATTGAGCGCGACCTGGAACAAAACACCTACGGCCAGCGCCGCTGGGGCGGCAGCCCCGGCGACGCCGCACACCACCAGCAGGGGCAGCCCGACCCGGCCAAGATCCGCACCCGCTTCCCGCCCGAGCCCAACGGCTACCTGCACGTGGGCCACGCCAAAAGCATCTGCCTGAACTTTGGCCTGGCGGCCGATTACGGCGGTGTGTGCCACCTGCGCTTTGACGACACCAACCCCGAGAAGGAAGACACCGAGTACGTCAATTCCATCATCGACTCGGTGAAATGGCTGGGCTTCAACTGGGCCCAGCCTGGCAACGACCAGCCGTACCAGGCCAGCGACTACTTCGACTTCATGTACCGCGCGGCCGAATACCTGGTGGAAGCCGGCCACGCCTATGTGGACGAACAAAGCGCCGAAGACATGCGCAACAACCGCGGCGACTTCAGCAAGCCCGGCACCGACAGCCCCTACCGCAGCCGCAGCGTGGCAGAGAACCTGCAACGCCTGCGCGACATGAAGGACGGAAAGCTGCCCGACGGCGCCGCTGTGCTGCGCGCCAAGATCGACATGGCCAGCCCCAACATCAACATGCGCGACCCGGCCATCTACCGCATCCGCCGCGCACACCACCACAACACCGGCGACAAATGGTGCATCTACCCGATGTACACCTTCGCCCACCCGATTGAAGACGCGCTGGAGCAGATCACCCACAGCATCTGCACGCTGGAGTTTGAAGACCAGCGCCCGTTTTACGACTGGCTGCTGGATCGCCTCGCCGAAGGCAAGTTGATTGAGTCCCCGCATCCGCGCCAATACGAGTTCGCGCGCCTGAACCTCACCTATGTGCTGACCAGCAAACGCAAGCTGGCCCAGCTGGTGAACGAGAAGCGCGTCAGCGGCTGGGACGACCCACGCATGCCCACCATCGTCGGCCTGCGCCGCCGCGGCTACACGCCCGAGGCGCTGCAACTGTTTGCCGAACGCATTGGCGTCAGCAAGAGCGACAGCTGGATCGACTACAGCACCCTCGAAGGCGCCCTGCGCGACACGCTGGACCCGGTGGCCCCCCGCGCCATGGCAGTACTGGACCCGGTGAAGCTGGTGCTGACCAACTGGGGCGAAGTCATGGGTGCCGGTAGCTTGGACGACTGCTCGGCCCCAGTGCACCCGCACCACCCCGAACAAGGCAAGCGCAATTTCAAAATTGGCAGAGAGGTGTGGATCGAGCGCACCGACTATGAAGAAACGCCGCCCAAGGGATTTTTCCGACTGTTCCCGGGCAACAAGGTGCGCCTGAAGTACGGCCACGTCATCGAATGCACAGGCGCAGCCAAAGACGCAGCAGGCAACGTGACCGAAGTGCACGCCACCCTGATCCCCGACACCAAGAGCGGCACCCCGGGTTCGGACGCCATCAAGGTTAAGGGCGTGATCACCTGGGTCGGCGTGAGCGATGCCGCACAGGCCGAAGTGCGCCTGTACGACCGCCTGTTCAAGACTGAACACCCAGGCGCCGGCGACAACGATTTCCTGGAAGAGCTGAACCCGGGCAGCCTGAAGGTGGTGACTGCCTACGTGGAACCTTCAGCCGCTGCGGCACCTGCAGGGCAGCGCTTTCAGTTTGAGCGGCATGGCTACTTTGTGGCCGACATGCTCGATCACCAGCCGGGCAAGGCGGTGTTTAACCGGGTCACGGGGATGAAGGACTCGTGGGCGAAATAAAAACAGCCCGAACCCCAAAGCACCAGCAGCCTACCGTAGTGGTGATAGCCGGGCCCAACGGTGCAGGCAAGTCAACCGCTGCACCCTTCGTGCTCAAGCAGGCTTTGGGTGTTCTGGAATTCGTCAACGCTGACCAGATTGCGGTCGGGCTGTCTGCTTATGCACCTGAAACGGTGTCATTTGAAGCGGGCCGTATCATGCTCAGGCGGCTTAACGAGCTGGCCGCTGCCAAGGTTAGTTTTGCCTTTGAATCAACGCTATCGAGCCGCACGTTTGCATTGTTCCTGGCCCGGTGTAAAGCGCAGGGTTACCGGGTTCAAATTTTCTACATAGCCCTTCCCAGTGCCGAGCTTGCAGTGAACCGGGTTGCGCTTCGCGTGAAGCGTGGCGGCCATAGGATTCCGCAGCCCGATATCGAGAGGCGATTTCAGCGAAGCCTGCACAATCTGTATGCCCTCTATCTGCCGCTTGCCGACCGCTGGACCGTTCTGGATAATGCGACAGGGGTCCTACGCCGAATTGCTTATGGCACCGCACGCCGTACCTTTGTGGAAGAACCGGAAAAATGGCTCAATCTAAAACAGCTCGCCCAATGAATAAGGCCAAGCCAAAAAGCCCCGCAATTGCCGAGGACAAAGTTACCAAGGCCTTGCTGCAAGCCTCTGCGCATGCGAAAAAGCAGCTTGCATCCGAAGGTTTGAAGTTGCCAACCCAAAGCTGGACCGGGTCAGCAGTGCGTAACCCTGCGGTCTGAATTACGGACGCGTCACTTATGCTTGGCAGTGACAACGTTTTCCGTGATTTGGGTTTTCCAGAAGCTGAAGCGCAGAATTTACTGCTGCGCGCTGATCTGGTTGTACACATCCGCAAGGTGATCGATAAGCTTGATGTGACCCAAGCCGAGGCGGCCAAGCGTGCGGGCATTACCCAGCCGCGCATGAACAACCTGATCAAGGGCCGCACCCACAAGTTCACACTGGATGCGCTGGTCAACGTGGCCGCCAGTCTTGGCTATTCCGTCAAACTCAAACTTGCCAAGGCGGCGTGATTCATCGCGTGCTGGCTGTATCGATGATCGCTAAAAAACTTAAAGCCTTCGACGCCATCAAGGTCAAGGGCGTGATCACCTGGGTCGGCGTGAGCGATGCCGCACAGGCCGAAGTGCGCCTGTACGACCGCCTCTTCAAAACCGAACACCCCGGCGCTGGCGACAACGATTTTCTGGAAGAGCTGAACCCGGGCAGCCTGACGGTGGTGACAGCCTACGTGGAACCCTCCGCCGCTGCAGCACCTGCGGGCCAGCGCTTCCAGTTTGAGCGGCACGGGTACTTTGTGACGGACATGCTGGACTACCAGCCAGGCAAGGCCGTGTTCAACCGGGTGACCGGGATGAAGGACAGCTGGGGCAAATAATGCACAGCGTCCGCTTCAATCTGCCAGTGGTGCTCACAGAGCACGCGCTCCTGCGAATGGCAGAACGCAACATTGACGCAGCGTTGATTCTGGACATCATCGACAGCGGCACCCTCAAAGGCGCGGGTGGCCTCCACTACTGGCTGTACAAGCACCTGCCAGAACGCGCCGACAACTTGCTTTGCGTGGCCGCTGTGATTGACAATGTGCTGGTGGTCAAGACCGTCATGCATCACTGGGAGCCCCAAGCATGAAAAGCATCTACTTCGAGAGCGACGACATTCTGCAAATCCGCGTTTCGGACAAGCCAATCGTGCGCGAGGTGTCACAGGACTGGCACACCAACATCAGTTACGCCGAAGACGGTTCGATTGTCGAGATTGTGTTGCTGGACGCCAAGAAAGAGGGCTTGCTTCCTCTGGAATTCAGAAAAGCGGCTTAACGTGCCCCGTACTGAACCTCACACCCCAGCGCCGATGCCACTCGATCCCAAGGAATTACAAGCCCGCGATGCAAAACGAGACCTCGGTGCTGAACTGCTGCAGTCCGTGCGTGAGATGAAAACCGGCGATGGCAGAAGAGTGCCTTTACGACCGCCCGTTCAAGATCGGGCACCCCGGCGCTGACGACAGTGATTTTCTGGAAGAGCTGAACCTAGGCAGCCTGACGGTAGTCACTGCCTACGTGGAACCCTCAGCCGCTGCAGCGCTTGCGGGCCAGCGCTTTCAGTTTGAACGGCATGGGTACTTTGTGACGGACATGCTCGATCACAAATCGGGCAAGGCTGTGTTCAACCGGGTCACGGGGATGAAAGACTCGTGGGCAAAGTAAACCGCGCTCACTCAATCCCTCCATGGGGCAAGATCGCCAAGGCGCTGGCACAAGCGTCTGCGCATGCCAAAAAACAACTTGCCGCCGAAGGCTTGAAGCTGCCAACCCAAAGTTGGACGAAATCGCCGGTACGTAACCCCGTCGTCTGAAACACAGACATCGAATATGCCGAGCCACTGCCGAGCGATGACGATTGTGTAGCGTTGGCACACCCGTACACCAGCAGGGTAAGGATTAGCCTGGAAGAAAATACGGCAATGCCGTATACTGACTCCAAAACAAAGGGAGAGTCAGCAATGCTGACAGTCGTAGAAACGCCGACATTCCAAAGGCTTTGGCCTGATTACTGGACAGAAGAAGAGCGGGGTGAGTTTGCCACCTGGCTTGCGTTGAAGCCCGATGCGGGCGATGTGGTCCCCGGCTCCGGAGGTGTGCGAAAGGTACGGTGGTCACGCAAAGGAGCAGGCAAGCGCAGCGGTGTACGGGTGGTGTACTTCAACCGCTTTGACAACGGCGAGATATGGCTGCTTCTGATTTACGCCAAAAGCGTGCAAGACAACATTCCCGCAGGTGTGCTGCGGGCCTTGAAACAGGAGATTGAAAATGCCGATGACCGATAAAGAACTCAAGGCGCGCGACGCAAAACGAAACCTCGGCGCAGAGCTGTTGCAGTCCGTTCGCGAAATGAAAGCCGGCAAGGGCAAAGTTATGGCACGGGTCGAAGTCCCCCCCGTAACCCACGCACGCATGAAGTCGGGACTGTCTCAAGCTCAGTTTGCGGAACTACTGGGCGTTTCCGTCCGAACTCTGCAAGACTGGGAGCAAGGTCGTCGCCAGCCATCAGGGGCAGCGCGTACCTTAATCACCATTGCTGAGTTAAAGCCAAAGATGCTGCAACAGGTGTTCAAGGACTTGGCTGGAACGCCAATCGCTTGAGCTTTATGGGCGGTCATGGTGAAATAAATCTTAACCAATAGATCCGAATGGGCAGACACAGCGGCAAGAAGTAAGTCGAAATACGACCTCGCGACCGATTGTCGCTTGACAAATATCTAGTCTCTTCACGTAACAGAAATAGCGTTTGAATCAGCCAAAGGTTGTCAATGAATTTTTCTAAAGATGATTTAGGAAGACAAAAATTCGCTGATTTGCTGGGAAGTTATATTGCCAATTTAG
>CALSAU010000149.1:0-5726 GCA_943372985.1 Polaromonas sp. YR568
CTTTTGATGCGCATCGAACTGCTTGATGTGGGCCCGCCGTGAGCGCGCGTTTTTTCGCCGACATCCCGCTGTCCACCGGCCTGACCGTCACCCTGCCGGAGCAGGCCGCACGCCATGTGCAGGTGCTGCGCCTGCAGCCTGGCAAGTCCATCGTGCTCTTCAACGGCTTGGGCAACGGTGACGGTGACAGCGAAGGCGAGTTCACCGCCACCATCACCCGCATGGGTCGCAGCGATGTGGAGGTCACCGTCGGCGCTTACCAGGCCACCGCGCGCGAGCTGCCCCGCGCCATCCACCTCGCCATGGGCATGCCCGCCAACGAACGCATGGACTGGCTGGTCGAGAAAGCCACCGAGCTGGGCGCGGCCAGCATCCAGCCGCTGGTCTGCGAGCGCAGCGTGTTGCGCCTGAAGGGCGAGCGGGCCGACAAGAAACTGGCGCACTGGCGCGCGGTGGCTGCCGCCGCCAGCGAGCAGTGCGGCCGCAACCGCCTGCCCGCCATCCATGAGGTACTCAGCCTCGCCGAATGGCTTGCGTCCTTGCCTGCGCCTGCCGCCAGCGCACCGTCGGCCAACCGGCTGCTGCTCTCCTTGCAGGCCGGCGCCTTGCCCCTGGTCCAGCGCGCCGCGCCCTCGGGCCCGCTGATGTTTCTCAGTGGCCCTGAAGGCGGCTTGAGCCCCGCCGAAGAAGCGGCAGCGATGGCGGCAGGTTTTGGGGCGGTCACGCTGGGGCCGCGTGTGCTGCGCGCAGAGACGGCTCCGCTGGCTTGCCTTGCCATGCTGGGGGGCGCCGCATGAACCGCAACCTCTGGCTTCTGGTGGTCTGCCAGGGCCTGTTCCTCACCAACAACGTCACCTTCATCGCCATCAACGGGCTGGTCGGTCTCAACCTGGCGCCGCTGGGCTGGATGGCGACGCTGCCGGTGATGGGATATGTGGTCGGCGGTGCGCTGGCCACTGGCCCGGTGGCCTTCACCCAGCGCCGCTTTGGCCGGCAGGCCTCGTTCCAGCTCGGCCTTGCGGTCGCGGTGGCCTCGGCATTGCTGTGCTGCTACGCCGCCTACAGCCGCAATTTCTGGCTGCTGGTGGTGGCGACCGTGGTGGCGGGCTACTACAACGCCAATGCGCAGCTCTACCGCTTTGCAGCGGCAGAACTGTCCCTGCCTGCCTTCCGCGAGAAAGCAGTGTCGCTGGTGATGGCCGGCGGCCTGCTGGGCGCGGTGGCAGGCCCCAATCTGGCCGCGCAAACCCGCAGCCTGACCACGGTGCCCTTTGCCGGCGCGTATCTGGCGCTGGCCGGGGTGGCGCTGCTGGCCATGCTGCTGCTAAGCCAGATCCGATTTCCGCCAGTTCCCGTGACCAGTGCGGCCCGCGGTGGACGGCCATTGGGCGAGATTGTTCGCCAGCCGGTCTTCATCATCGCCGCAGCGTGCGGCGCGCTGGGCTACGGCGTGATGAACCCGCTGATGGCGGCCACGCCGATTGCCATGCAGACCTGCGGCCTGCCGTTTTCCGATGTCGCCACCGTGCTGGAGTGGCATGTGATCGGCATGTTCGCGCCCGGCTTCTTCACGGGCCATCTGATCAAGCGCTTTGGCACCCTGCCCATCATGGCGGTCGGTCTGGTTCTGAACATCGGGTGCGTGCTGATTGCGCTGTCGGGTGTGGATTTCACGCAGTTTCTGGCGGCGCTCTTTTTGCTGGGCCTGGGCTGGAACTTCCTGTTCACCGGTGCCACCACCCTGGCGCTGACCGCTTACCGGCCGGAAGAAAAAGACAAGGCCCAAGGCGCACTCAACTTCTGCGTGTTCATCGTGCTGGCGCTGTCCTCGCTGTCGTCGGGTGTGCTGGTCACCACACAGGGCTGGACACTGCTGAATGTCGGCTCGCTGTTCCCGCTGGTGCTGACCGGGCTGGCACTCGGCTGGCTCGCGCTGCGTCGGCGCGATTCACCCACGGCCGCGCAGAACTCTGTTTAGAACCGCGCATCCAGCCAGGCCTTCAGCGCATCGAAGACTGGCGTCGGGAACTGCTCGTTGAAAAGCTCGTGGTAGAGGCCGTCAAAACACTGGCTGGTCACCATGCCCGGTTTGACCTGCGCTGACGCCGCAGCCGCCCTGACAAACGCCCGGCTGCCCGCAGGATTGACCAGCCGGTCGGCGCCGGCATACAGCAGCAAGGTCGGCGTGGACCACTGCGCCGCCGCCGCGATGGTGGGCGGGCCGTTGTCGGCAATAAAGCGCCCCAGCCGGGCCGAGATGCGGTTGTGCACCAGCCGGTCGGCGCGGTAGGCCGCGAGCACCCGCGGGTCGTGCGACAGGTAGCGCTCATCGAGCCCGTTGCCCACCGTGAGGTCGGGCGCCACACGAGGCAACACCGAGAGCAGCAGTTTTTGCAGTGGGTTCAGCCCGGCATCGAGCGCCGGAGACGACAGCACCAGGCCATCGACCGGGCGCAGGCCCAGCGAGACGAAACGGCTCACCACCAGTCCACCCAGGCTGTGTCCCAACAGAATCAACGGCAAGGGCTCCGTCACGCCCTCGGGCTGCAGGCTGTGCCGCCGTGTGTCATCGACGATCTCCGCCAGGTCTTCCAGCAACGCATCGTCGCTGGGCAGCACACCGCGTGCACCGCCCGACTCGCCATGGCCGCGCTGGTCGTAGGCGCGCACTGCAAAACCCCAATCCAGCAGCTTATGCGCCACCTGCGCGTAGCGGCCCACATGCTCACCCAGACCGTGCACCATCAGCACCAGCGCGCGCGGCGGTGCAGGCTCCAACCCCAGGCCGAGCGTCCACTCGTCCAGCGGCCAGTCATACACCGCCAGGTTTTCACCGTCGCGCGCGGTGAAAGGCGCCAGAACAGTCGGCTGCATGCAGGCGTTTCGCTTCAGGCGCTGTGCGGACGGCGCAGCGTCAGCCCGGCACGCGGGCCATCACATGCGCCACCGCTGCGGTCAGCTTCTTGGCGTAGGGCACGTGCAGGAACTCATTCGGTCCGTGGGCATTGCTCTTCGGACCAAGCACGCCGCAGACCATCATCTGCGCTTTCGGAAAGCCCTTGCTCAGCATGTTCATCAGTGGGATGGTGCCACCCTGGCCGATGGTGCCGCAGGGGGCGCCGAAAAAGCTTTGCGAGGCATCGTTGAGCGCGTTCTCGAACCACGGCACGGTGCTCGGTGCATTCCAGCCAGTCGCGCCGCCATTGCTTTCAAACGTCACCTTCGCCTGGTAGGGGGCGTTGTCTTCCAGCAGGGTCTTGAGCTCCCGCACCGCAGCGGCCGCGTCAATGAGTGGCGGGAAGCGCAGCGACAGCTTGAAGGCGGTGTAAGGCCGCAGCACATTGCCCGCATCCTGCAGCGTCGGAAAGCCTTCGGCACCCGTCACGCTCAGCGTGGGGCGCCAGGTGCGGTTGAGCAGGGCCTCGACCGGGTCGGTCGTGGTCGGCAGGGCGAAGGTGCTGGCGCCTTCGCAGTCGTAGTGCGCCCACGGAAAGCGCTTGTAGATTTCGTCGCCCAGGATTTGCGCCGTGGCCTTCGCCTGCGCCATCCGGTCGGCCGGAATCTCGCAGTGAAAGCTCTGCGGCAGCAGGCGCCCGGTCTTGCTGTCTTCCAGTCGGTCCAGCACCTGGCGCATGATGCGAAAGCTCGAAGGCACCAGGCCGCTGGCATCGCCGGAGTGCACGCCCTCGGTCAGCACCTCCACTTTCAGCACGCCCGCCGCGTTGCCGCGCAGGCTGGTGGTGAGCCAAAGCTGGTCGTAATTGCCGGCACCGGAGTCAAGACAGACCACCAGTGCCACTTCACCGAGCCGCGAGCGCAGCGCATCCACATAGGGCAGCAAATCGTAGGAGCCGCTTTCCTCGCAGGTTTCAATCAGGCCGACGATGCGCGGGTGCGGCACCTTCTGGGCCTTCAGCGCCTGAATCGCCGCGATGCTGGCGTACACCGCATAGCCGTCATCCGCCGCGCCGCGGCCATAGAGCTTGCCGTCTTCGTACTTGGCGGTCCACGGGCTCAGGTCCTTGCGCCAGCCGTTGAACTCAGGTTGTTTATCGAGGTGGCCGTACATCAGAACAGTTTGTGTGGACCCGGCGCGCGTGGCCGGAATCTCGAAGAACAAGACCGGCGTGCGGCCTTCAAGGCGCACCACCTCCAGCGTCAGGCCTTCCACTTTCTGCGCCTCGACCCACGCCGCAGCGTTGCGCATCACGGTGTCGATGTGGCCGTGTTTTGCCCAGTCGCGGTCAAAGGTGGGCGACTTCGCCGGGATGGCGATGTAGTCGGCGATCTGCCGGAGGATGTCGCCATCCCATTGGGCGCTGACCTGGTTCAGGGCCTCGGTGGCATTGAGGATGCTGGCGGGAATTTCGCGGTGCAGGGGGACGTTCATGCGGGGCTCCAGAAGGCGGTCGCCCGGTGATCACCGGCCCGACGCCAGCTCCTTACTTTACGCCTCCCGGCAAAACCCTGCTACCGCTTGCGGGACAGCCCCCTGCGCCGCGCCATCACGCTCCGCAGGAAGCCATCGCCTCACCGAGCTGGATGGCGCGACCCGGCGCCCATGCGGGGTTGAAGGCGACAGGGCCTGGACCAAAGCGCGGCGGGAACAGCATGACCACCGTGGAGCCCAGCAGGAAGCGGCCCATTTCCTCGCCTTTGCGCAGCTCGGGCGCCGGCTGGTCGCCGGCCGGGTAGTCCCACTGCCGCAGCTGCCCCGGGCGCGGCGGGTTCACCACGCCATGCCACACGGTGGCCATGCTGCCGACGATGGTGGCACCCACCAGCACCAGCACGAAGGGCCCAAGCGCCGACTCGAACACGCAGACCACACGCTCGTTGCGCGCGAACAGGCCCGGCACTCCGCGCGCGGTGGTCGGGTTCACTGAAAACAGATCGCCCGGCACATGGATCATGCGCACCAGCCGCCCGCCGCAGGGCATGTGGATGCGGTGGTAGTCGCGCGGGCTGAGGTACAGGGTGGCGAAGCTGCCGTTGTCAAAACGCGCGGCAAGCGCTGCGTCGCCGCCCACCAGCGCGGTGGTGGAGTAGCGGTGGCCCTTGGCCTGGAAGATCTGGTCGCGCTCAATGGCGCCGAACTGGCTGATGGCGCCGTCCACCGGGCAGATCAGATCGGCGCTGGCCAGCGGACGCGCGCCAGGCTTCAGCGCGCGGGTGAAGAAGGCGTTGAAGCTGGGGTAGCTGGCGATGTCCGGATTGGCCGCCTCGGCCATGTTGACCTGGTACTTCGCCACAAAGCGCCGGATGATGGCTGTCGTGACCCAGCCCCGCTCGCGCGAGGCCACAAAACCGGCGAAGGCGGTGAGGGCCTGTTTGGGCAAAAGGTACTGGAGCCAGACAGCAGAACGTTCAGACACAAAAAAGGGCGGTAGTCGAAGACCGCCCAATTCTATCGGGGCACCACCGGGGGTTTGCCCGTGTCTGTCGCCCTTGCGCGCGGCGCTGCGCGCGCCAATTCATACTGAATCAATGCGTGGGGTAGCCCGCCTCGTTCAGTGTGGCAACGACTGCCTGCCGGTCACTGCCGGATTCAACGGTGACTTTTCTGGCCGGCAGATCCACTGCCACTTCGGCTTTCGGGTCCAGTGCCTTGACGGCTTCGGTGATGGCCTTGACGCAATGGCCGCAGCTCATGTTGGGTACAACGAATTCCATGACAACTCCTTGGGTGTGCAATCAACAATTCACCGCAACAGCTGCGGCAAAGA
>CALSAU010000150.1:0-5702 GCA_943372985.1 Polaromonas sp. YR568
CCAAGCCTGGACTGCAGGCGGCCTGATGTGAATCGCGGCTGTTCTGCGCAGGTCAGAGCAGCTTGAACATCAGCGGAATCAGCACTGAGGCCAGCACCACCTGCAGGCCCAATGCCAGACCGGCGTAGGCGCCGGCATCGGCATTGACCTGCAGCGCGCGCGCGGCACCGATACCGTGTGCGGCGGTGCCCAGTGCAAAGCCGCGCGCCGCCCAGCCGTCGGCGTCGGTGGGAATGCGCAGTGCGTCAAACAGGTACTTGCCACACAGTGCGCCGACCAGACCGGTCATCACCGCAAACACGGCAGCCAGCGCTGGAATGCCGCCGATTTGCTCTGCAATGCCCATCGCCACGGGTGCGGTGACCGACTTGGGTGCCAGCGAGAGCGTGACCTCCTGCGGCAAACCAAACGCCCACCCCAACAGCAGCGCGCTGCCGCCGGCACTGATGCCACCCGCCAGCGCGGCAATCAGCAAACGGCCCCAACGCTCGCGCAACTCGGCGCGCCGCTGCCACAGCGGCCAGCCCAGCGCAACGACGGCAGGGCCCAGCAGAAAGTGAATGAACTGCGCGCCTGAGAAATAGGTGGGGTACGGCACACCCGTCAGCAGCAGCGTGCTGGCCAGAACCACCACCGTCCAGAGCACCGGGTTGGCCCATGGTGCCTGATTGACGCGCGCATAAGCCGTCTGCGCCAGCACATAGACCACCAGCGTGGCCGTCAGGCCGAACAGCGGCGTGGCTGAAAGATAGACCCACAGCTCGACAAATTTAGGCATGCGGGTCTCCGCCTGAAGTGTCCTGATTCGCTGCGGGGGGCCTGCGTTGCAGGCCGTGCAACGTCAGCACGGTGACCAACAAACCCACCAGTGTGGAGAGCACCACCACCGCCAGCATCTCGAAACCGTAGCGAGTCACCAGCGACAAATGGGTCATCACGCCCACGCCCACCGGCACAAAGAGTAACGAAAGGTGCGAGAGCAAAAAGTTGGCCGCCACCGAAACCGGCTCCTGTACCGCCTGCCAGCGCAGCGCGATGAGCAGCAGGATCATGCCAATCACCGGCCCCGGCAGCGGAAGTTGCAGGCCGCGCGCCAGCAGCTCACCGGCCGATTGCAGCGCCAGCAGCCAGGCGAGGCCACGCAGTGCCTGCATGAGTTAGCCGGGTCTGCGCTGCGCAAAAAGCGTGAGGGTCATCAGAATCTTGGAAGGTCCGGGTGACTGATTTTTCCGCCACGCACCAGCATCTTGCCGTACTCGGCACAGCGGTTCAGTGTCGGAATCACCTTGCCGGGGTTGAGCAGGCCCTTGCTGTCAAAAGCGCGTTTGACGCCAAACATCTGCTCGTTCTCTTCTGCAGAAAACTGCACGCACATGGAGTTGAGTTTCTCCACACCCACGCCGTGCTCACCCGTCACCGTGCCGCCCATGGCCACGCTGGTTTCCAGAATGTCGGCACCAAACAGCTCGCAGCGGTGCAGCTGGTCGGGGTCGTTCGCATCGAACAGGATCAGCGGGTGCAGGTTGCCATCACCCGCGTGGAACACATTGGCGCAGCGCAGGTTGTACTTTTTTTCCATCTCGGCAATCGCCAGCAGGATGTCGGCCAGGCGCTTGCGCGGAATCGTGGAGTCCATGCACATGTAGTCGGGGCTGATGCGGCCCGAGGCGGGGAAGGCGTTCTTGCGGCCGCTCCAGAAGCGCAGGCGCTCGGCCTCGCTCTGGCTCACGGCAATCGCGGTGGCGCCGCAGCGCGTCAGCACCTCGCTCATGCGGCCGATTTCTTCCTCGACTTCTTCCGGTGTACCGTCGCTCTCGCACAGCAAAATGGCGGCGGCGTTGAGGTCGTAGCCGGCATGCACAAAGTCTTCGACGGCGGCCGTCATGGGCTTGTCCATCATCTCAAGACCAGCGGGGATGATGCCCGCCGCAATCACTGCCGCCACCGCGTCGCCGGCCTTGCGCAGATCGTCGAAGCTGGCCATGATGCAGCGCGCCAGTTGAGGCTTGGGCACCAGCTTCACCGTGACTTCGGTGGTCACAGCCAGCATGCCTTCGCTGCCGATGATGATGCTCAGCAGGTCGTAGCCTGCGGCGTCCAATGCTTCGCTGCCGAACTCGACCGCTTCGCCTTCAATCGTGAAGCCCTTGACCTTGAGCACGTTGTGCACCGTCAGGCCGTACTTGAGGCAGTGCACACCGCCCGAGTTTTCGGCGACGTTGCCGCCGATGGTGCAGGCGATCTGGCTGGACGGGTCGGGCGCGTAATAAAGGCCGTGCGGTGCGGCGGCTTCCGAGATGGCGAGGTTACGCACGCCGCCCTGCACTAGCGCCGTGCGGCTGACCGGATCGACCTTCAGGATATTGTTGAATTTGGCGAGCGACAGCGTCACGCCCAGCTGGTGCGGCATGGCGCCGCCGCTCAGGCCGGTGCCGGCGCCGCGCGCGACCACCGGCACATCGAGTGCGTGGCAGGTCTTGAGCACGGCCTGCACCTGCTCATAGGTTTCGGGCAGCGCCACGGCCAGCGGGCGCTGGCGGTAGGCCGTCAGGCCATCGCACTCGTAAGGCGTGGTGTCTTCCTTCTGCCAGAGCAGGGCGTGGGCGGGGAGCACAGCCAGCAGGGCCTGGGTGACCTGGGCCAGGCGCGCGGCCCGCTCCTGCTGGGCCAGGGCTTGTTGCTGAAGGGGGGAAACGGGTGCGTTCATGGGGTGTCCTGCGGTGAACTCAAACTGTAGTCCAAGCCAGCCGCCCCCGGTTGAAGAAATTTAATGCCCGGCGTGAAATGCCGGGGTCACGCCCCGGGCCGTGCAAAGGTCAGGTTTTGGAGGCTTGGGTTTTGGCGGTGCTGGCCGGCGGGCTGTCGTACCAGGTCACCTTGCCGGTCTGGATGTTGTACATCGCGCCGACGATCATGATCTCGCCCTTTTGCTCCATCTCGCGCAGGATGGGGCTCTTGTCGCGGATGGTCTGCACCGTCAGATGGACATTGTTCTCGGCCACCATTTCGACAAAGGCCGCGTTTTTGGAGCTGCGCTCCAGCACGTCGGCGGGCACTTTGGCCACGGCGGGTTTGATCTTGCCGAGCAGACCGGTCAGATTGCCGAGTTCCACGCCGTCGCAGGCGCCCTTGATCGCGCCGCAGCTGGTGTGGCCCATGACCACCAGCAGCTTGGCGCCCGCCACCTTGTGGGCGAACTCCAGGCTGCCAAGGATGTCTTCGTTGACGATGTTGCCTGCCACCCGGGCATTGAAGAGGTCGCCAATGCCCTGGTCCAGCACGATCTCGGCGGGTGCGCGCGAGTCGATGCACGAGACCACGCTGGCCAACGGGTACTGGCCGGCCGCCGTGGCCCGAACTTCCTGGAGGTGCTTCTGCTGCAGCGGTTTGCCGGCGATAAAGCGCGCATTGCCGGCCTTGAAGCGCTGCAGCACCTGCTGCGCACTCACCTCGCTTTGGCATGGCTTGGCGTTCTGGATGGTGCAGAAACCACCGGACCTGGTGGTGACCTTGCCGGCTTTGCCGGTCGCCGCAGCGGCTAGCGCATCAGCAGCGTGCACTGCAGACAGCAAAGTGCCCGCGAGCAGCAGGCTGTGGCCGATCAGGCGTGTGGGGGTGAATGGCATGGTCTTGACTCCCTTTTCAGCGGGAGTCTAAGCAAACCCATGCAGCCTGTACAGCCATAGCCGCAGGTCGCGGCCAGCCTCAGCCCAGGCTGTTGCGCAGCCAGTCGGCAAAGGCGGCGCATTCCCAGCGGTCCATGGTGCCGGTGCGCCAGCACAGGTAATGAGCATGCGGGCTGGGCACATGGCCGCCGAACACGGCGTTGTTGCCGAGGCGCACCAGTGAGCCGTTTTCCAGCCAGGGCGCGCCCAGCTTCAGGCGGATTAGCGCAATCCCCATGCCGGCCGCTGCTGCGTCGCACATCAGGCCGATGTCGTTGAACTGCGAGCCATCCACCGGCTCCGGCCAGTCGAGCTGGTGCGCGGCAAACCAGGTGCGCCAGGGCTCCAGCGGCGAGCGCAACAGGCTTTCGCCTTCCAGGTCCTGCGCGGTTTCGAACGGCCCGCGCTCACGCACAAACGCTGGCGAGGCCAGTGGCGTGACATCGTCGCGGCTGAGGCAGACGTGCTCCACATCGGCGTAGCGGCCGGTGCCAAAGCGCACCATCAGGTCGGCGTCCTCGGCCACCACGTCGAGCAGCGGAATCGAGACCTGCAGTGTGAGATCGATCTCAGGGTAGGCCTCGGTGAACTGGCGCAGGCGCGGAATCAACAGCGAGCGGGCAAACGTCGGGGTGACTGCCAGGCGCAGCTTGCGCTTGCCGGGTGTGCCGCTCTGGCCGGCTGCGCCCGGAAACTTCTGCAGCGTGGCCAGCCCCTCACGCACATGCGCCAGGTACTCGCTGCCTTCGGTGGTGAGCGAAAAATCAGCCCGGCCAAACAGCTTGGTGCCGATGATCTGTTCGAGCTGCTTGACACGGTGGCTCACCGCGCTCGGCGTGACGCAGAGCTCCTCTGCAGCCTGCGTCACGCTGCGCAAACGGGCGAGCGCTTCGAAGGTCAGCAGGCACTGGATGGGCGGGATTCTCATGATTCAAACCGCAGGGCGGTGACCCCTCGATACCTCCGGACGAACGGAACGCAGCGAGCGACCGTGGGGGCTCATTTGAAGATCACAGTTTTGTGACCATTCAGCAGCACCCGGTGCTCGCTGTGCCACTTCACCGCGCGGGCCAGCACCTGGCTTTCGGTGTCGCGGCCCATGGCGGTGAGGTCTTCGACCGTCTTGCTGTGGTCGGCGCGGGCTACGTCCTGCTCGATGATCGGGCCTTCGTCGAGGTCGGCCGTCACATAGTGGGCGGTGGCGCCGATCAGCTTCACCCCGCGGTCATGCGCCTGGTAGTAGGGCTTGGCGCCCTTGAAGCTGGGCAGGAAGGAGTGGTGGATGTTGATCGCCCGGCCCGCCAGCTTGCCGCACATATCGTTCGAAAGAATCTGCATGTAACGGGCCAGCACCACCAGCTCGGCGCCTTCGGCCTCGATGATCTCCAGTTGCCGGGCCTCGACCTGCGCCTTGGTCGCGGGCGTGACGGGCAGGTGGTGAAAGGGGATGTTGTAGCTGGCCGCCAGCTGGTAGAACTCGCGGTGGTTGGAGACGATGGCGCGGATGTCCAGAGGCAGCAGGCCCGACTTGCAGCGAAACAGCAGGTCGTTGAGGCAATGGCCTTCCTTGCTGACCAGGATGACGGTGCGCATCGGCTGGGTGGTGGCGTGCAGCTTCCAGCTCATCTGGAAGGGTGCCGCAAAGGTGGCCAACTGGGCTTGCAGTTCGGCGTGGCTGAGCTGGTCGCAGGCAAAGCGCACCCGCATGAAAAAGAGGCCTGTGTCCGGGTCGTTGTACTGCGCGGCTTCTTCGATGTTGCCGCCGTTGTCGAACAGAAAACCCGACACCGCGTGCACGATGCCGCGCCGGTCCGGGCAGGACAGGGTGAGGATATAAGCGTGATTCATAAGGGGTGAATTGTCGCAGGAGGCACGTCTGGCCACGCCAGGCAGGGTGGCAGACGGGTGCGCTCCACGGGCAAGAGTGCCAGAATGCAGGAACGACGGGCCAAAGTACCTTGGCCCCACCGATACCCCGCCCATCCCCTGTTTTCGACCGAGGAGTCCGTCATGGCCTATCAGGATTTCAACATGGAG
>CALSAU010000151.1:0-5699 GCA_943372985.1 Polaromonas sp. YR568
AAGCAGAACAAAGTTACACGCAGACCGGGCTCCGGCAACTTCCTCCCCATCCGAACATAGCGGTCGCTGGACTTTGGGCGCCCTGGCCACGGCCGTGGCGCTTTTGGGCGGTTTGACCTCGCTGGATGCCGATGCACTGTCGCTCGGGCGCGTCACCGTTCAGTCCGCACTGGGCGAGCCCTTGCGCGCAGAAGTCGAAATCACGGACATCAGCACAGAAGAAGCCGCCAGCCTGAAAGCCGGCGTGGCCTCCATCGACGCCTTCAAGGCGGCCGGTCTCGAATACACCAACGTGGTGACCGGCATTCAGGTCAACCTTCAGCGCCGGGCAGATGGCCGTTCCTTCTTGCGTTTGTCCAGCACCCGCCCGGTCACCGAGCCATTTGTCGACGTCATCCTGGAAGCCAGCTGGGCGTCCGGTCGCATTTCCCGCGACTACACCATGCTGTTTGACCCGCCGAGCCTGCGCGCTGGCAGCAGCGCACCCGGCGCTCCGATGGCTCCTGTGGCCCCGGCCCTGTCATCTGCCGCGCCAGCGCCGCTGCCGGTCTATCCCTCCAGCCCGCCACCCGTTCGCCCCTCCACCACGGCCAAGGCACCGGTCGTGCGGGCACCGGCGCCTGCCCCTGCACCTGAGAGGATGCCAGCCGGCGACAAGCAGGTGACGGTGCGCGCCGGCGACACCGCCGGAAAAATCGCCGCACAGAACAAGTCGCCCAGCGTCTCGCTGGACCAGATGCTGGTGGCCATGCTGCGCAGCAACCCCGATGCCTTCATTGGCGGCAACGTCAACCGGCTCAAGGCCGGTGCCGTGCTCGACATGCCGACGGCCGAAACCGCCAGCACCATCGACGCAGGCGAGGCCAGCCGGACCATCGTCGCGCAAAGCCAGGACTTCAATGCCTTCCGCCGCAAGCTGGCAGCGGGCGCACCGACCACCCAGGTGGGCGAGGCCGACCGTCAGGCAGGCGGCAGGGTGCAGGCCAAGGTGGAAGATCGTGCCCCGGCCGGCGCCACACCCGACAAACTCACGCTGTCCAAAGGCGCCGTGCAGGGCAAGTCCGCTGCAGAAGACCAGATTGCCAGGGACCGCCAAGCCAAAGACGCCGCCACTCGGGTGGCGGAGCTGTCCAAGAACATCAGCGACCTGAAGAAACTGACGGCGCCAGCCCCTGCCGCACCCGTCCCCGCTACCGCGCCTGTAGCCGCCGCCCCGGCGCCTGCTGCGCCCGCCGCCACTTCACCCGCGCCTGGACTGCCCGTGCCTGTGGCCGCTGCGCCAGCGCCAGTCGTCACGCCAACCCCGGCCCCGGCAGCCAGCGCTCCAACCGCCAGCCCCGCGCCAGTGCCAGCCGCCGCGGCATCCGAACCCATTGCTTCCGTACCGACGCCTGCACCCGCTGCGTCCGCAGCACCCGCCCCGGCTGCACCCCAGCCTGCCACCGCAGCCAGCGCAGCGGCGCCGGTCGCCGCCAAGAAGCCTGCGCCGGTACCCCTGCCAGAGCCCAGCTTGCTGGACGACCTGCTCGAGAACCCGCTGCTCCTGCCTGTCGGTGCAGCGATCCTGCTGTTGCTCGGCGGTCTCATCTTCTATCGCTACCGCAAGCACAACAGCAACGCGCAGGTCGACAGCTCTTTCCTCGAAAGCCGCCTGCAGCCCGATTCTTTCTTCGGCGCCAGCGGTGGTCAGCGAATTGACACCAGCGAAGGCGCAGCCACTGGCTCCTCTCTGGTTTACTCCCCAAGTCAGCTTGATGCTGCGGGTGATGTCGACCCCGTCGCAGAAGCCGATGTGTATCTCGCCTACGGGCGTGACCTGCAGGCCGAGGAAATCCTCAAAGAGGCCATGCGCACCACGCCAAGCCGGGTGGCCATCTACACCAAGCTGCTGGAAATCTACGCCAAGCGTCACGACGGGAAAGCCTTTGAAAGCGTGGCCACCCAGGCCTTCCAGATCACGCAGGGCAATGGTCCCGAATGGGCCTACATCACGGAAATGGGCCGGGAGCTGGATGCGACCAATGCGCTGTACCAGCCAGGCGGTCGTCCGGATGGCGCAGGCAAATCATTCAATCCGGCGGCTACGGTAGCCATCGTGCCGCCGGCAGTGGCCCCTGTCGCATCGCAGCCCGCGGCCCCTGCCGCGGCGGTTGACGTCGATCTCGATCTTGATTTTTCGCTCGGTGACGACGAGCCTGACACCGCAGCCTCACCGATGTCTGGCGCGGCGCCGCTCAGCCCGTCGGCGATGGTATCCATGGCCGCTGCTGCACCGGCCATGCCGCTGGTGGCTGCCCCACCGCGCGCACCGGCCCCAGCGCCGACGGCATCGATCCCGCCAGCACCGGTGCTGCAGGCACCCGCACCGGTAGCGGCCGCCCCGGCGGTTCTGCCTGATCTGGAGTTCCCAACCGATGGACTGGATTTCAAACCGGAACCCGTTGCCAAACCCGTCGTAGCCAAAACACCTGCGCCAGCCCCTGCACCCGCACCGGCGGCCGCAGACAGTGGCATGCTCGAATTCGATCTGGGCTCGCTGTCTCTGGACCTCGGCCCGACAACCGAAAGCCCGGCCCAGAACGCAGCGGCGGCATCCTCAGACCCCTTGGAGACGAAGTTCCAGCTGGCCGAAGAATTCCGCGCGCTGGGCGACCCCGATGGCGCCCGCTCACTGGCTGAAGAAGTGGTTGCTGAAGCCACCGGACCGCTCAAAGTCAAGGCCCAAGCCTTCCTGAACGGCCTGTCGTGAACGCGTGGTGAGCGCCGGGCATTCCAGCGCACCGAGCCGGCATCAGAAGGGGGCCGTATGAGCAGCGCCCGTATCGCACTGGGTGTCAGCTACAGCGGCAGCGCCTACGAAGGCTGGCAAAGCCAGCTGTCGGGCAACACCGTGCAGGACCAGCTCGAGCTGGCGCTGGGCAAGTTCACCGCCCAGCCGGTGCGCACCCTTTGCGCCGGGCGAACCGATGCCGGCGTGCATGCCCTGATGCAGGTGGTCCATTTCGACACCCCGGTGCAGCGCGAGATCCAGTCGTGGGTGCGCGGCCTCAATGCCTTGCTGCCGCATGACATCGCCGTCCAGTGGGCGCGCGAGGTTCCTGCCGAGTTCCATTGCCGAGGCAGTGCAATTGCACGGCGCTATGCCTATGTGGTGCTGGAGTCACCGGTCAGACCCAGCGTGGAAAAAGGCCGGGTCGGATGGGTGTTCCGTCCGCTTGACCCCGCAGCCATGCAGCAGGCCGCCAGCGTGCTGGTCGGCGAGCACGATTTTTCATCCTTCCGTGCCGCGCAGTGCCAGGCCAAATCGCCGGTGAAAATCATGCGCCGTATCGACATCTCGCACCGCGGCGAAGCGGGTGCGCGCTACTGGCGCTTCGAGTTCGAGGCCAACGCTTTTCTGCACCACATGATCCGCAACATCATGGGCTGCCTGCTCGCGGTTGGCCAGGGCACCCAGCCACCACAGTGGATCAGCGAGGTGCTGGCCGCACGCAACCGCGATGCCGCTGCTCCGACGTTTTCGCCCGACGGCTTGTACTTTCTCGGCCCGGTTTACGAGCCGCACCACGGGCTGCCTTCGCGGACGGCGGCTTATGATTGGCTGCCATGATGAGCAATGGCTATCCCCCTTCTCGGCTCACTTCGTGTAGCCGGATCCCCCCTTCGGGGGCAACACCTGCAGCCCGGCAAAGCCGGTTCTGCGGTGTTCCTGAATTGAGGCTGCCAGCATGACTGAACGCATCTTTTCGAACAACCGAACCCGCATCAAGATTTGCGGGCTGACGCGGGAAGAGGATGTGGATGCCGCGGTGGGGGCCGGGGCGGATGCGGTCGGGTTTGTGTTGTACGAACCCAGCCCCCGCTACGTGACTGCGGCGCGGGCTGCGGTGCTGGCCAGCCGCCTGCCGCCGTTCGTCACCCCCGTGCTGCTGTTCGTCAATGCGTCTGCGGCAGAGATCACGGCCGCCTGCGACCGGATTCCGATGGCTCTGGTGCAGTTTCATGGGGATGAATCGCCCGAAGACTGCGCCGCAATCAGGCGGCCCTTCATGCGGGCCGCGCGCATTCCACTGGACGAACACCCCTCGCCCGGCCAGAAACCGTTCGATCTCGTAAAATACGCAGACGAATTCAAGGCCGCCCAAGCCATCCTTCTCGACGCCCATGTCGAGGGCTATGGGGGCGGCGGGAAAACATTCAATTGGTCACTTCTTCCTCCAAGCGTCAACGCTCACCTCGTCTTGTCTGGTGGGTTGACGCCTGCAAACGTGACCGATGGCATTGCGCAAGTCAGGCCGCGTTGCACCACGCTGGCCGTTGATGTGAGCTCCGGCGTCGAGGTTGCCGCACCGGGGGGGGGCACCCTCAAGGGCATCAAGAGCGCCGAAAGAATTCATCAGTTTGTCGCGGCCGTGCGCGCCGCGGACACCCAACTTGCGGAACACCATGTACGACTATCACCAACCTGACCCGACAGGCCATTTCGGGAATTACGGCGGCAGCTTCGTCTCTGAAACGCTGACGCATGCCATCAACGAGCTGAAGGACGCCTACGCGAAGTACCAGCACGACCCGGAGTTCCTCGCTGAATTCCGCTCCGAGCTCAAGCACTTCGTCGGCCGCCCCTCCCCGGTCTACCACGCGGCCCGCATGAGCCGCGAGCAAGGTGGCGCGCAGATTTACCTGAAGCGCGAAGACCTCAACCACACCGGCGCGCACAAGATCAACAACACCATCGGCCAGGCCATGCTGGCACGCCGCATGGGCAAACCGCGCATCATTGCCGAGACCGGCGCGGGCCAGCACGGCGTGGCCACCGCCACCATCTGCGCCCGCTACGGGCTGGAATGCGTGGTGTACATGGGCAGCGAGGACGTCAAGCGCCAGAGCCCCAATGTCTACCGCATGAAGCTGCTGGGCGCCACCGTGGTGCCGGTGGAAAGTGGCAGCAAGACCCTGAAAGACGCACTCAACGAAGCCATGCGCGACTGGGTCGCCAATGTGGACAACACCTTCTACATCATCGGCACCGTGGCAGGCCCCCACCCCTACCCGATGATGGTGCGCGACTTCCAGAGCGTGATCGGCACCGAATGCATCGCGCAGATGCCGGAATTCACCGGCGGCGCCCAGCCCGACGCCGTGATTGCCTGCGTGGGCGGTGGCAGCAATGCCATGGGCATCTTCCATCCCTACATCCCCTACGAGAACACCCGCCTGATTGGCGTGGAAGCCGCCGGCGAAGGCATGGACAGCGGCAAGCATTCCGCCTCGCTGCAGCGCGGCCTGCCGGGCGTGCTGCACGGCAACCGCACCTATGTGCTGCAGAACGAGGACGGCCAGGTGACCGAGACGCACAGCATCAGCGCCGGTCTCGACTACCCCGGCGTCGGCCCCGAGCATGCCTTCCTGAAGGACATCGGTCGCGCGGAATACGTCGGCATCACCGACGAGGAAGCGCTGCAGGCTTTCCACTACCTGTGCCGCACTGAAGGCATCATTCCCGCGCTGGAATCCAGCCATGCGGTGGCCTACGCGATGAAACTCGCCAAAACCATGCGCAGCGACCAAAGCATCCTGGTGAATCTCTCCGGCAGGGGCGACAAGGATATCGGCACCGTGGCCGACCTGAGCAACGCCGACTTCTATTGCCGGCCAAGTTGCCGGGGCCAGGCCGTCAAGGGCGGTGAGCAGGTCAT
>CALSAU010000152.1:0-5690 GCA_943372985.1 Polaromonas sp. YR568
GCTAACCATGCGGCGCATGAGCGTATGAACAAGGCCTTTGATGTGAAAACCATCTATGTGCCGTTCAAGGGCACCGGTGACATGGCCACCTCGGTGATGGGCGCGCAGGTGGACGGTGCGATGACCTACACCGCCTTTGCCATCAACAACAAGACCCGCATCCGCCCGCTGGCGGTGGCGATGGAAAAGCGCCATCCGCTGATGCCTGATGTGCCGACCTTCAAGGAGCTGGGTGTGGACTGGGTCGACGGCGCTTACCGCGGCATCGGCATGCCCAAGAGCACGCCACCTGAGGCACGCAAGAAAATCTCCGACATGTGGATGGCCCTGAACAACGACCCCGAGATGAAAGAGCTGGCCGCCAAGAGCGGGTTCGAGCTGGTCAACGTGGGTGTGGACCAGATGGACGCGTTCATGAAGGAAAAAACGCGCCTCTACACCGACGGCGCAGGGCTGCTTGGCCTGGGCAAGAAGTAAACTTTTATTTGACGTTGAGCCGTGGGGGTAGCTGCTTTGAGGCAGGCCAACCACGGCTATTTTTTTGCTCCCTTTTACTTTTGTATTGTTTGAAAGATCACCTGTGAAGATTGTTGACATCCGCGAATCGACCCGACCCATCCAGTCGAACATCCGCAACGCTTACATCGACTTCTCGAAGATGACGCTGAGCCTGGTGGCCGTGGTCACCGACGTCATCCGCGACGGCAAGCCGGTGATCGGTTATGGCTTCAACTCGAATGGCCGTTACGGCCAGGGTGCGCTGATGCGCGATCGCTTTTTGTCGCGCGTGCTGGAAGCCAAGCCCGAGACCCTGCTCGACGACACCGGCAACAACCTCGACCCGCACCGCATCTGGGCCACGTTGATGACCAACGAAAAGCCGGGCGGCCATGGTGAGCGTTCGGTCGCTGTTGGCACCATCGACATGGCGGTCTGGGACGCCGTGGCCAAGATTGCCGGCAAGCCGCTGTATCAGCTGCTGGCAGACCGCTACGGCAACGGCGTGGCCAACCGCAAGGTGTTCGTCTATGCGGCCGGTGGGTACTACTGGGCAGACAAGGGCTTGCAGGGTCTCACCGACGAGATGCGCAGCTATCTTGATCGCGGCTACTCGGTGGTGAAGATGAAAATCGGCGGCGCTCCGCTGGCCGAAGACTGCAAGCGCATCGAGGCTGTACTCAAGCTGCTCGGCCCTGGCCAGCGGCTGGCGGTGGACGCCAATGGCCGCTTCGATTTGCCCACCGCCATTGCCTACGCCAAGGCCATGTCGCCCTACAACCTCTTCTGGTACGAAGAAGCCGGTGACCCGCTCGACTACGCGCTACAGGCCGAACTGGCCAAGCACTACGAAGGCGCCATGGCGACGGGCGAGAACCTGTTCTCCATGCAGGACGCCCGCAACCTGATCCGCCACGGTGGCATGCGGCCGGACCGCGATTGGCTGCAGTTCGATTGCGCGCTCAGCTACGGGCTGGTCGAGTACCTGCGCACGCTGGACATGCTGAAAGAAAACGGCTGGTCTGCCACGCGCTGCATTCCGCACGGCGGGCACCAGATGTCGCTGGCGATTGCGGCGGGTCTGGGGCTGGGCGGCAACGAGAGCTACCCGGACCTGTTCCAGCCCTACGGCGGTTTCCCGGACGGCGTGGCGGTGAAAGACAGCTTTGTGATGCTGCCGGAGCTGCCGGGCATCGGTTTTGAGGGCAAAGCCGACCTGTATGCGGAGATGAAGAAGCTCTCCGGCCAGTGACCAGACTGTGCGGTCGGGGTGACTGGCTACCCGGCAGTTACCTCCCGGTTACCGCGTCACAATACCGGCGGGAGACTTTTCATGACCGCACCCAGTTTCAGCGACCTGCACGCTGTCCGCGCCCAGCCCGGCGCCTTTCTCCGGCATCTTTTTGATGCCGCCGTGACGCGCGCACTGCCGCTCCAGAGCACGGCCGCACACCTGCCCCAGCCACCCACGCCGGGCAGCGGTGGCCGCACCATCGTCATCGGTGCCGGCAAGGCCGGTGGCTCCATGGCGCAGGCGGTCGAGGCACTCTGGCCCGCCGATGCGCCGCTGCAGGGCCTGGTCGTCACCCGCTATGACCACATCCCACCGCGGCCCGAAGGCCTGAAGCAGCGCATCGAGATCGTCGAGGCGGCCCATCCGGTGCCCGACGCTGCCGGCATGGCCGCCGCCGAACGCATTCTGGCGATGGTGCAGGGCCTGTCGGCCAACGACCTGGTGCTGTGCCTTATCTCCGGTGGCGGCTCCTCGCTGCTGACCTTGCCGGCCGAGGGCCTGACGCTGCAGGACAAGCAGCGCATCAACAAGGAGTTGCTGGCCAGCGGCGCCAACATTTCCGAGATGAACTGCGTGCGTAAGCACCTCTCACGCATCAAGGGCGGGCGCCTGGCGGCGGCCTGCGCACCGGCGCGCGTGGTCACGCTCACCATCAGCGATGTGCCGGGCGATGACCCGTCCATCATCGCCAGCGGTCCCACCGTGCCCGACGCCACCACCTGCGCTGATGCGCTGGCCATCCTCAAGCGCTACGGCATTGCTGTGCCGGCAGTGGTTGAAGCCGGCCTGCAGAGCGGTGCACTGGAAACACCCAAGCCCGGCGATGCCCTGTTCACCGGCCACGAGGTCCACATGATCGCCACACCCCGCCAGTCGCTGGATGCTGCTGCAGCTGTGGCGCGGGCGGCGGGTCTGCAGGCGCACATCCTGAGCGACGAGATGGAAGGCGAATCGCGCGAGGTCGGCAAGGTGCACGCCGCACTGGCGCGTGCGGTGGCCATGACCGGCCAACCCTTCAGCAAGCCCTGCGTGATCCTCAGCGGCGGCGAGACCACGGTGACGATTCGCAAGCAACCCGAGGGCACACCGAAGGATCAGCGGGGCCGGGGAGGCCGCGCTGGCGAGTTCTGCATGGGGCTGGCGCTGGCACTGCAGGGCCAGCCCGGTGTGCACGCACTGGCGGCCGACACCGACGGCATCGACGGCATGGAAGACAACGCCGGTGCCTGCGTGGCGCCCGACACCCTGGTTCGCGCCGAGGCAAAGGGCATGAAGATCAACAGCTTCCTGGACCGCAACGACGCCTATGGCTATTTCGAGCCGCTGGGCGATCTGGTGGTGACCGGCCCGACGCACACCAACGTCAATGACTTCCGGGCGCTGCTGATTCTTTAGGTTTGCGCTGGAACGCCTCAGGCCTTCATTGCGTTCGTGGCGTTCTTCTCGTTCAGCGCCCGCAGCACATGCTCGGCAGTGGCCGGCGCCTCCAGCCTCACCAGGCCCTGGCGCCCGGCGCCCACCGCGTTGCGCAGCGCCTCGTACACACTGATCGCCAGCATGAAGGGCGGCTCACCGACCGCCTTGCTGCCGAACACGTTGTCTTCGCGATTGGGCTCTGGCCACAGCGCCACCTTGAAGTGGTCGGGAATGTCGCCCGTAGCCGGAATCTTGTAGGTGCTGGGAGCGTGGGTGGCCAGCGCGCCTGTGTCCGTCCACACCAACTGCTCGGTGGTGAGCCAGCCCATGCCCTGCACAAAGCCGCCTTCGATCTGGCCGATGTCGATGGCCGGGTTGATGGAGGTACCGACGTCGTGCAGGATGTCGACCTTCAGCACGCGGCTCTCGCCCGTGAGGGTGTCAATCGCCACTTCGGTGCAGGCCGCGCCATAGGCGAAGTAGTAGAACGGTCGGCCGGTGAGGGTGGTCTTGTCGTAGTGGATTTTCGGCGTGCGGTAAAAGCCGTCGCTCCACAGCTGGATGCGGTTGGCATAGGCCAGCTTCACCACGTCGGTGAAGAGGCGCATGCCTTTGGGTGTGGTGATTTCACCGCCCTTGGCCCCCGCCGCAAACTGCACCGCGCCGGCACCGCAACCGTCCAGCCCCGCGACAAACTGCGCCAGGTTGTCGCGCACGTTGCGCGCGGCGTACTGGGCGGCGCGGGCATTGAGGTCGGTGCCGGCTGATGCGGCGGTGGCTGATGCATTGGGGATCTTGCTGGTGTCGCTGGCGGTGGCCAGTACCTGCGCCAGCGGCAGGCCCAGCTCGTCCGCTACGATTTGTGCGACCTTGGTGTGCAGGCCCTGGCCCATCTCCGTGCCGCCGTGGTTCACCTGCACGCTGCCGTCGGTGTACACATGCACCAGCGCACCGGCCTGGTTGAACAGCGTGGCCGTGAAGCTGATGCCGAACTTCACGGGGGTGATGGCAATGCCACGCTGGATCACAGGGCTTTGCCGGTTCCATGCGGCGATACGCGCCCGGCGTTGCACGTAATCTGATGTGTTTTCAAGAGTCGAAAGAAGCGGTTCGAGGATGTTGTCCTCCACCGTCATCTGGTAATGCGTGACATTCCGGTCGGTCTGGCCGTAGAGGTTGCGCCTGCGCACTGCCAGCGGGTCCAGCCCCAGCGTGCGTGCGATGTCACCCATGATGGCTTCAATGACGATCATGCCCTGCGGCCCGCCGAAACCGCGAAAGGCGGTGTGGCTTTGCAGGTTCGTCTTGCAGCGGTAAGACGCGATCTCCACGTCTTCCAGAAAGTAGGCGTTGTCGGCATGAAACACCGCCCGGTCGGCCACCGGGCCGGACAGGTCGGCGCTGAAGCCGCAGTTGACCGCCATCGTCAGCTTCAGGCCCTGCAGTCGGCCGGTGTTGTCAAAGCCCACGGTGTAGTCGTAGGCAAACGGGTGGCGCTTGCCGGTGACCATGAAGTCGTCGTCGCGGTCCAGCCGCAGCTTGACGGGGCAGCTGAACTTGCGGGCGGCCAGTGCCGACCACACCGCGAGGTGGCCGGCCTGTGTCTCCTTGCCGCCGAAGCCGCCGCCCATGCGCCGGCATTCCACGCGCACGGCGTGCTGGTCCAGCCCCAGCGCGTGGGCCACCCAATGCTGCACCTCGCCGGGGTGCTGGGTGCTGGAATACACCAACCACTGGTTTTGCTCCTGCGGCACCGCATAGGCCACCTGGCCTTCGAGGTAGAAGTGCTCCTGCCCACCCACGTCGAGCGAACCCGTCAGCGTGTGCAGCGCTTTCGTCAGCGCGCGTTCCGCATCGCCGCGCCGCACAAACACCGGCGGCAGTACAAAGCTCTTCGCCTTCAGCGCCTCGCGCACATCCAGCCACGCGGGCAGGGGCTCGATCTGGCAGGTGACCAGTCGCGCTGCGCGCCGTGCCTGCATGACCGAACTGGCCACCACCAGTCCCAGCACTTGGCCGACATGCTGAACCGTATCGCTCGCGAAGATCGGCTCGTCGTGCCCGAAGCTGGCCAGCAGCGGATCGCCCGGGATGTCGCTCGCCAGCACCACGCCGCGCACGCCCGGCAGGGCCAGGGCCGCAGCGGTGGCTATGCCCAGCAACCGGCCGTGGGCCACGGTGGAAAGGATCGGCGCCGCATGCAGCGTGCTGCGGATCTCCGGAATATCGTCCACATAGGTGGCTGCGCCTGCTACCTGCGCGCGGGCGCTTTCGTGGGCATGCGATTGACCCGCGGCACCGCTCACGGCAGCGCGGCTCACAGAACCTCCTCGTCGGTGATCTGCCGGGTGGTTGCAAGGTCAATCGCCTGCAGGCCCTGGCTTTCCAGCCAGTAACGCTGCAGCAGGTTGCCCAGCACCTCGCGGCGGTAGGCCGCCGAGGCGCGCATGTCGGAAATCGGCGAGAACTCGGCGCGCAAGGT
>CALSAU010000153.1:0-5682 GCA_943372985.1 Polaromonas sp. YR568
CCCAACACCCGGGGGGTGAATGACAACTGGAACGAATCGGTGAAAGTGCTGCGGCTGGAAGTCGACCAGGCCAAGGCGCGCGCGCTCGGCGTGACCAGCCAGTCCATCGCACAGGCCTCGCGCACCATCCTCGCTGGCACGCCGGTGGGGCAGTTCCGCGACGGTGACAAACTCATCGACATCGTGCTGCGTCAGCCACTGGACGAGCGCAACGCGATCACCGACATCGGCAATGCCTACCTGCCCACAGCGACGGGCAAGTCCATTCCGCTCACGCAGATCGCCACGCCAGTGTTTGCGTGGGAACCCGGTGTGATGTGGCGCGAGAACCGCGACTACGCCATCACGGTGCAGAGCGATATCGTTGAAGGTCTGCAGGGCGCCACCGTCACGCAGGAGCTGCTGCCGCAGCTGCGTCGGCTGGAAGAGGGCTGGCAGGCCAAAGGTCTGGCGGGTTACCGCATCGAGGTGGCTGGTGCGGTGGAGGAAAGCAGCAAAGGCTCGGCGTCGATTGCTGCGGGGATTCCCATCATGCTGTTCCTCACCTTCACGCTGCTGATGCTGCAACTGCACAGCTTCAGCCGTGCCTTGCTGGTGTTCCTCACCGGGCCGCTCGGCATTGCCGGTGTGGCGGGCGCATTGCTGCTGCTGGGCCGGCCATTTGGTTTTGTGGCGCTGCTGGGTGTGATCGCGCTGATGGGCATGATCCAGCGCAACTCGGTGATCCTGATCGACCAGATCGAGCAGGACCGTGCCCGCGGCGTGCCCGCTTGGGACGCGATTGTGGAGTCGGCCGTGCGGCGCCGGCGCCCGATTGTGCTCACTGCCGCCGCCGCCGTGCTGGCCATGATTCCGCTGTCCCGCAGCGTGTTCTGGGGGCCGATGGCCGTGGCCATCATGGGTGGGCTGGTGGTGGCCACCGCACTCACCTTGCTGGCATTGCCAGCCATGTACGCCGCGTGGTTCCGCGTCAAACGCGAACCGCCTCAAGCAGCGCCTGCAGCGGCTTGAGCCAGCACCGCAGCCCGCTCGGGCTAAAATGCGGTGATCCATTTCACACGGGTGGTCTTGCGTGCAAGGCCACCCGTTTCAACAAGAAAACCTGCGCGGGTGGCGAAATTGGTAGACGCACCAGGTTTAGGTCCTGACGCCAGCAATGGTGTGCGGGTTCGAGTCCCGCCCCGCGCACCACTCTGACAATGACCTGACGCCCCGGTACCCCGGAGCCCGGGTCATTTTTTTTGCCTGTGCCCGGGCGCATGCCCCGGGCCGTGGATTGTCACGCTGCCAATCTGCCGGCGCCCTGCCTGTCGCGCAAAAGACCCGGAATTGAAGCGGCTTAAAATAAGAGGCTTAAAGGACCACCATGAACACCGACAAATCCAAAATCATCTACACGCTGACTGACGAGGCCCCCGCGCTGGCCACCGCTGCGTTTCTGCCCATCGTGCGCACCTTTGCTGCCCCTGCCGGCATCAATGTGGTTGAGAGCAATATTTCCGTGGCCGCCCGGGTGTTGGGCGAGTTTCCGGAGTTTCTGACCGACGCACAGAAGATGCCCGACAACCTGTCCGAGTTGGGCCGCCTCACGCTGCTGCCTGACACCAACATCATCAAGCTGCCCAACATCAGCGCCTCGGTGCACCAGCTGGTGACCTGCATCAAGGAATTGCAGGCCAAGGGCTACAAGATTCCCGACTTCCCGGAAGACCCGAAAACCGAGGCCGACAAGGCCATTCGCGCCCGCTATTCCCGTTGCCTGGGCAGTGCGGTCAACCCGGTGCTGCGTGAAGGCAACTCCGACCGCCGCGCGCCGCTGGCAGTGAAGAACTACGCACGCAAGCGCCCGCACAGCATGGGCGAGTGGAGCATGGCCTCCCGCACCCACGTGGCCCACATGAAGCACGGCGATTTCTACCACGGTGAAAAGTCGATGACGCTCGACAAGGCCCGTGACGTCAAGATGGACCTGGTCACCAAGAGCGGCAAGACCGTGGTGCTCAAGCCCAAGGTGTCCCTGCAGGCTGGCGAGATCATCGACAGCATGTTCATGAGCAAGAAGGCGCTGTGCGCGTTCTACGAAGAGCAGATGGAAGACGCGCGCAAGACGGGCGTGATGCTCTCGCTGCATGTGAAGGTCACCATGATGAAGGTCTCGCACCCCATCGTGTTCGGCCATGCCGTGCGCATTTTCTACAAGGAAGCGTTCGAGAAACACGGCAAGCTGTTTGATGAGCTGGGCGTGAACGTCAATAACGGCCTGGTCAACCTGTACGAAAAGCTGGAAACCCTGCCCACCACCAAGCGTGAAGAGGTCATCCGTGACCTGCACGCCTGCCATGAGCATCGCCCTGAGCTGGCCATGGTCGATTCGGCCAAAGGCATCACCAACCTGCATGCGCCCAACGATGTGATCGTTGATGCATCGATGCCAGCCATGATCCGTCTGGGCGGCAAGATGTGGGGCGCTGACGGCAAGCCGAAGGACACCAAGGCGCTGATCCCTGAAAGCACCTTTGCCCGCATCTACCAGGAGATCATCAACTTCTGCAAGACCAACGGCAACTTCGACCCGACCACCATGGGCACGGTGCCCAACGTCGGCCTGATGGCCCAGCAAGCCGAAGAGTACGGCTCGCACGACAAGACCTTTGAAATCCTGGAAGACGGTGAAGCACGCATTGTTGACCTCGCCACCGGCGAAGTCCTGCTCACGCAGAACGTCGAAGCTGGCGACATCTGGCGCATGTGCCAGGTCAAGGATGCGCCGATCCGCGACTGGGTCAAGCTGGCCGTCACGCGTGCGCGCAACTCCGGTATGCCGGCGATTTTCTGGCTGGACCCGTACCGCCCGCACGAAGCCGAAGTCATCAAGAAGGTCGAGACCTACCTGAAGGACCACGACACCAAGGGCCTGGACATCCAGATCATGTCGCAGGTGCGCGCCATGCGCTACACGCTGGAGCGCGTGGTCCGCGGGCTCGACACCATCTCGGTGACCGGCAACATCCTGCGCGACTACCTGACCGACCTGTTCCCCATCATGGAACTCGGCACCAGCGCCAAGATGCTGTCCATCGTGCCCCTGATGGCAGGCGGCGGCATGTACGAAACCGGTGCTGGCGGCTCGGCCCCCAAGCACGTCAAGCAACTGGTGGAAGAAAACCACCTGCGCTGGGATTCGCTGGGTGAGTTCCTCGCGCTGGCCGTGAGCCTGGAAGACATGGGCATCAAGACCGGCAACGACAAGGCCAAGATCCTCGCCAAGACGCTGGACACCGCCACCGGCAAGCTGCTGGACCACAACAAGAACCCGTCGGCGAAGACAGGCGAGATCGACAACCGCGGCAGCCAGTTCTACCTGGCGCTCTACTGGGCCCAGGAACTGGCTGCACAGAACGACGATGCACAGTTGAAGGCGCATTTCGCGCCTCTGGCCAAGGCCTTGACCGACAACGAGCAGAAGATCATGGGTGAACTGCTGGCGGTGCAGGGCAAGCCGGTGGACATCGGCGGTTACTACATGCCGGACGCTGCCAAGGTGGTGACAGTGATGCGTCCAAGCCCGACCTTCAACGCAGCTCTGGACTCTGTGCGTCACTGAGCGAGCATGAAGGGGCTGTAGCCAGGGGCTGTAGCCCTGGAAAAAAGCCCCCCGGATGCCTGGCACCCGAGGGGCTTTTTTATTGTGGGTTTCAGGTCGCGACGTATCAGATCCCAACCCGCATCACATCTTCAAATCCGGCCCATCAGCCGGTCTTCCACCGTTTGCAAATGGCTCCGCATGGCATTGGCGGCCTTGATCGGCTCGCGGTGCGTGATCGCGTCGATCACCCGGTCGTGGTCTGCAAAGCTGTGATGGGTTTCTGGCGGCCGCGCACCTTCAGGGCGGGGGCGGCCCCAGGTGACGGAGCGGCGCACCTCGGTCAGCAGGTCGGTCAGTGCCAGCAGCACGGTGTTGTGCGCAGACACGGCAATCTCGTGGTGGAGCAGGGCGTCATACACCTCGTACTCGCGCCAGTTGGCAGCCGCCTTGCAGCGGGAGCTCAGTGCCTTGAGCTGGGCAATTTCGTCGTCTGTGGCGTTCACCGCCGCCAGACCTGCCAGTTCAGGCTCCAGCGCCATCCGTGCACGCATCACCTGTGCCGGATTGGTCTTGGACGCCAGCACGATGGGATCAGGGCGCTTGGCCGGCTTGGGGCCGACAAAGGTGCCTTGGCCCACGCCGCGCCACAGGCGGCCTTCGTTCTCCAGAACCTGCAGCGTCTTGCGCAGTCTGGCGCGGGTCACACCCAGGCGCTCTGCCAGTGCGCGTTCGTTGGGCAGGCGTTTTTCTCCGCCTGCAGACTCGATGTCTGCAATGACGGCTTGCAAACCCTCCCACACATCAACCTCATCGGGTTCGACTTGTTCTGCCATGGAACTGGACCTCATGAATGCCTTACCTCCCAATCAATCGCAATCAACGGCTCTCTGGTTGAATAACCGCCAAGCCACTGGGCAGATTATAGAACCAATCAGATGTTTGGTTGCGATTGAAAAGCAGGCTTTTTTATTGGGAAAACACCTAGTAATTTCAAAAATTGAGCGCACTAGAATGAGCCAACCAAATAATTAATAGGCCTAAACCAATTTAATTAATGGTTTGCCTCGCCGGTTCAGTGGCTTCACAGCCTGTTGCTTGCGAGGAAACGGTGCACCTCATTTTTACAAGCAAGGAGACAGTTCATGTTCAAGTCATTGCAGAGGGTCAACAAGTTGTTCATCCAGATGGCGGGAGGAGCGCTTTTGCTCAGTCTCGCCGCCACTTCGTATGCGCAAAAAGTACGTGTTGCCTTCGGCGACGTGCTTTCGACCGAAACCCTGTCGATGGTGATCGCACTGGAGCGGGCCAAGGCCAAGGGTGTCGATTACGAGATCACCTTCTTCTCCAAGGAAGAACTCGCCATCCAGGCGGTGATGAACGGTCAGTCTGATCTGGGTGTTGGCACGCCGTACTCGGTGATCCAGAAGAGCAAGGCGCCTGTGCGCATCCTGTTCCAGGGCACCCGTCTGGTGTTCTTCCCGGTGGTCGACAAGAAATACGCCAACTGGAAAGCCCTGGATGGTCAGCCCTTCACCTTCCATGCGCGCGGCACCGGCACTGAAGCCATCGGCAACATCATCGCCAAGCGCGAAGGCATCAAGTTCGGCGATCGCAGCTATGTGCCAGGTTCCGAGAACCGCGCGATTGGCATGATCAAGGGCCAGATCACCGGTACCATTCTGGACTTGGCCAACAAGAACCAGCTGATGGAAAAGGCCCCCGGCCGCTTCACCATCCTGCCTGGCGTGAGCAACCCCGCCTCTGACGAAACCATTTTTGGCCAGATGGACTGGATCAAGAAAAACGAAGCCAAGGTCGACATCATCGTTGGCGAGTTTTACAAGTTCTGGAATGAAATGCAGAGCAATCCTGGCATCGTTGAGCAGGAGCGCGTGAAGTACAAGCTGATGATGGATCAGCCGAAAGAAGTGCTGGAGAAGGTCTCCAACTTCTACACCGTCAGCACCAAGGAAGGTATCTACTCACCTTTGGGCGGCGGCGCGGACGTGGCCAAGAGCGACTTCGAGTTTTATGTTGAGGCCGGCCAGATGCAGGGCCCGGTGGACTCCCTGAAGGTCGAGGATTTCTGGTATCTG
>CALSAU010000154.1:0-5676 GCA_943372985.1 Polaromonas sp. YR568
TCGGGGCGGTAACCCCAGACCTTCAGCGATGCCTCGCTGACCCGCAGGAAGCGAAGGTCCGCGTCGAAGATGCAGATCACATCGAGCGAGTTCTCGAACACCCGCTCCAGCTCGCTGGCCAGCTCGCGCTGCCGCTGCTCGCTTTGCTGAAGGCGCAATGCGGTGCGGCGCAGCGCCAGCCCCCATGCCAGGCTGGCAAGCAGCAGCACCACGGCAGCCAGCACCGCCCACTTCAGCCAGGGTGGCAATGCCGTTCGCAGGTCACCGGTTGTCCATCGCTCCACAGAGCGGTGGTATGGCGATGCGGAGTTCTTTTTCAGCTCCTGCAGATTGCGGTCCAGCAATGCCAACACCTCCGGGTCGAGGGATCTGGAGCCGGCAAAGTACAGCTGCGAGGGGTTAAAAATGATGGCGGTGTCGTCCAGTTCACTGGCGGCTGCGTGGCGGGCACCGTAAAAACGGTTGGTGACCACCGCATCCGCGCGGCCCTCGCGCACCGCACGAAAAGCCGAAGCAAAGTCAGGCTCGGGCACCAGCGTGGCATTGATGCTGAAACCGCCAATCATCTGCTGCACGTAGTCCTGCTGCATCGACCCCCGCAGCACCGCAATACGCTTGCCGGACAGGTCCAGCAGGGAGCGGATACCACTGTCACGCCGCGTGTAGATCTGGTTCCAGCTGGCAAGAACCGGCTCCTTGTGGAACTGGTAGAGCTTCTCGCGTTCACTGTTCAACGCGACGTCGGTCATCAGATCAATTTCGCCCGTCGACAGGCGGGCCAAGCCTTCGCTGAAGGTGCCGGGCACGTACTGCAGCGTCCAGCCCTCCTTGCGGGCAATAGCCTCCAGCACATCGTAAAAAATGCCTTCGACCTTGCCTTCGGCAGCCACGTTGATTTTCGGGCTGTTGTTGTAGACACCCACCCGCAGGGTCTGCGCAGCAGACACCGACAAGGCCAGCGCCCAGCCGCAAAGCAGCACCACCCCGCGCCAGACGGTCCGGGTCAATAGTTCGACACAGCGCGCAGACAGGGAGTGAATGGCCGTCTCCATGGTGATGTGCTCAAGGAGCCCTTGTGCTCAGCGGGCACGAGAGCCGGCCGTATTTTCCCGCCCCTCCCGACCCGCATCTTCGTCCGCATCTTAGCGCGCAACGCCCTTTCCGGAAGGGTCTGGATGCCCGAACCACCTGCGGGGCAAAGACAAGCCGTCGTCAGCCAGACCGGCGCCAAGTTCAGCGGGTGACGCGGTCCCCGTAGCGGATACTTTTGAGCGAACCACCCTCGAACTGCAGCATGGTCATGAACTGCCCGTAACCCGGGTTGTAGGTCCATTCCTCAACGGGCTGGCAATTGTTGATGGTGATGTTGTTGGTTACGCTGGTACCCGTGCCGGCATTGCCAGGCAGGGCCGGGTTGACGACCGGTGCGCCATTGACCGTTTGCTGCACGGGTTTGCAAAAGCTGTCTTTCATGACAGGCTCACCGCACTTTTGCAGGATGGTGCTTTTGGAGTTGCCAATCTGCGCCAGATCACCCTTGCAGCGCAGCGATTGGGCGGAGGCGCCAGTGATCAGGGACGAGGCGAGAAAGGCCGACACCAGGGCACCTGCAAGGGCCAGATGACGGCTCATTGGGCAGCGAGTGGATGGGTTCATATTCAGTGTTCCTGGTTTCTATTCAAAGGTGTGAAGCACACGCCCACGAACTTTATGTCCAGGATGGCGACGCTGCAAGGGTTTTGGCCCTCGCAACCCACTCGCCCAAGTTACCGCTGTAACGCAAGCCTTTCTGCGCCTTCCCTAGCGCAGGGCCCTTGACCTTACTCGCCGAGGTAGGCCGCCCGCACCCGGGGATCGTTCAGCAGTTCCTTCGCATCGCCGTTCATGGTGACGTTGCCGGACTCCATCACATAGCCGCGATTGGCAATGCCCAGCGCGCGGCTGGCGTTCTGCTCGACCAGCAGCACCGTTACGCCACGGGCGGACACATCTTTGACCACTTCGAAGATCTTGTCGACCATGATGGGCGACAGGCCCATGGAGGGCTCATCCAGCAGCAGCACCTTGGGGCGGCTCATCAGCGCGCGGCCCATGGCCAGCATCTGCTGCTCGCCGCCCGACATGGTGCCGGCCAACTGGTCCTTACGCTCGCGCAGGCGCGGGAACAGCTCGAACATTTTTTCAATGTCTGCCGCCACACCACTGCTGTCGCTGCGGATGTAGGCACCCATCTGCAGGTTTTCGGTGATGGTCATGCGGGTGAAAACACCGCGGCCTTCCGGCACCATGGCCAGGCCTTCCTTCACCAGGTCCCACGCGCCCCGGCCCTTGATGCTTTTACCCAGGTACTGAATGTCACCATCGAGCATCGGCAGGGTGCCGGTGATCGCTTTCATGGTAGTGGTCTTGCCTGCGCCATTCGAGCCGATCAGCGTGACCAGTTCGCCCTCGTTGACTTCAAAATCAACGCCCTTCACGGCCTGAATACCGCCGTAGGCCACCTTGAGGCCCGTCACTTTAAGAAGTGTGTTCGCCATGTTGCTGTTTCCCTTCAATGACCGGTGCCCAGATAGGCGGTGATCACTTTTTCGTCTTTTTGTACATCTGCCGGCGCGCCTTCGGCAATCTGCTTGCCGTAGTCCAGTACGGTGACGCGGTCGCACAGACCCATCACCAGTTTCACGTCGTGCTCGATCAGCAGGATGGTGCGGTTGTCCTTGCGAATCTGGTCAATCAGTTCGCGCAGCTGAACCTTCTCGGTGGCGTTCATGCCGGCAGCGGGTTCGTCGAGTGCGATCAGTTGCGGGTCGGTCGCGAGAGCGCGGGCAATTTCAAGACGGCGCTGGTCACCGTAGCTGAGGGTGCGGGCCTTGAAGTCGGCGTATTTGCCAATGCCCACGTAATCCAGCAGCTCCTGGGCGCGCTTGGCAATGGCTGCCTCTTCATGCTTGAAGCCGGGGGTGCGGAAGACCGCACCGAGGAGTCCGGACTGGGTGCGGATATGCCGCCCGACCATCACGTTTTCCAGCGCGGTCATGTCGGCAAACAGCCGGATGTTCTGGAAGGTACGGGCGATGCCGGCCTTGGCCACTTCATGAACCGCCGTCGGCTTGTAGGGCTTGCCCGCCAGCTCGAAGGTGCCGCTGTCGGGCGTGTACAGGCCGGTCAGCACATTGAAAAAGGTTGTTTTGCCGGCACCATTGGGGCCGATCAGGCCATAGACCTGACCGCGCATGATGTGGATGCCGACATCGGACAGGGCCTGCAAACCGCCGAAGCGCTTGGAAACACCAGCCACTTTAAGAATGGTTTCGCTCATGTCCATTCTCCTCAGGGGTTGATTGACTGGATGGGGTCCTTGCCGGCCGTCTTGTTCAACGACTTGCCGTGCTCGGACGCGGGCCACAGGCCCCTTGGGCGCATCAGCATGATGGTGATCATGGCCAGCGCAATCAGCAGTTGACGCAGGATGGCAGAGTCGAGACGGCCATCGGTCATGGCCTGCAGCGGCCCAGCGACGTGACGCAGCACCTCAGGCAAGGCGGCCAGCAACAAGGCGCCGAGAATCACGCCCGGCAGATGACCAATGCCGCCCAGCACCACCATGGCCACGATCATCACCGACTCCATCAGGCTGAAGGATTCCGGCGAGACAAAGCCCTGGAAGGCCGCGAACATGGAGCCCGACACGCCACCGAACGTGGCGCCCATGCCGAAAGCCAGCAGCTTCATGTTGCGGGTGTTGATACCCATGGCCTTGGCGGCGATTTCGTCTTCGCGGATCGCCATCCAGGCGCGGCCGATGCGGGAGTTTTCCAGACGGTAGCAAATGATCACCGACACAATCACCAGCACCAGAAAGAGGTAGTAATACATCGACACCGAGGTGAACTCGATGCCGAAAAAGGTGTGCGACTTGCCCAGGTCAAAACCGAAGAACTTCATCGAGTCGATCTGGCTGATGCCCTTGGGGCCGTTGGTCAGGTTGATCGGGCGGTCCAGGTTGTTCAGGAACACCCGGATGATCTCGCCGAAGCCGAGCGTCACGATGGCTAGGTAGTCGCCGCGCAGCTTGAGCGTGGGTGCGCCAAGCAGCACACCAAACAGCCCCGCCAGCACGGCAGCCGCCGGGATGATGGCCCAGATAGGCAAATGCAGGCCGTTCGGAAAGGCCGCCGCGATGAAGGGAAAAGCCTCCGCCAGATGCGGTGAGCCAAGCAGGGCGAACAGGTAGGCGCCCACGGCAAAGAAGGCCACGTAGCCCAGGTCCAGCAGACCGGCATAGCCGACCACAATGTTCAGGCCCAGTGCCAACAGCACATAGAGCAGCGCCATGTCCACAATGCGGACCCAGGCGTTGCCGCCTTGCTGCAGGATCAGCGGCAGCACCAGCAGGGCCGCCGCGACGATCAGGAACTTCACGAGTTTGTTCGATTGCATCTCAGGTTCTCCTAGGGACGGCCGGGGATCAGGCCCGGTCTGCCACACGCTCACCCAGCAGGCCGGATGGGCGCAGGGTGAGCACAAAAATCAGTACGATGAAGGCAAAGATGTCGGAGTACTGGCTGCCCAGCACGCCGCCGGTCAGCGGCCCGATGTAGCCGGCACCGATGGACTCGATCAACCCGAGCAGGATGCCGCCGAGCACCGCACCACCGAGGTTGCCAATGCCGCCGAACACCGCCGCCGTGAAGGCCTTCAGACCCGGCAGGAAGCCCATGGTGTGCTGCACCGTGCCGTAGTTGGAGGCGTACATCACACCAGCCAGCGCAGCCAGCACCGCACCGATGATGAAGGTGGCAGAGATGACGGTGTCAGGCCGCACGCCCATCAGGGCCGCCACACGCGGGTTCTCGGCCGTGGCGCGCATGGCCCGGCCCAGCTTGGTGTAATGCACCAGCCACATCAGCACGGCCAGCGACACGGCAGTTGCACCGAGGATGAAGAGCTGTGTCACGGTGATCACCGCACCGCCCACCTGGAACGGTTCGGTCGGCAGCAGCGTGGGGTAAGCCTTGTAGTTGGGCTTCCAGATGATCATGGCCAGCGTCTGCAGCAGCAGCGACATGCCGATGGCCGTGATCAGAGGCGCCAGCTTGGGCGAATTGCGCAGTGGCCGGTAGGCGATTTTTTCGATCGCGAAGTTGAGCGCTCCGCACACCACAAAGGCAATCAGCAGCGAGATCAGCAGAATCACCCAGCCGGGCGTACCGGGCATGGAGGCCTGCATCAGCCCGATGATGGTCCAGCTGGTGAGCGCCCCCACCATCAGCACCTCGCCATGCGCAAAGTTGATCAGATTGATGATGCCGTACACCATGGTGTAACCCAGGGCGATCAACGCATACATGCTGCCCAGAACCAGACCGTTGATGATCTGCTGAAGCAAGACTTCCATAACGCACTCTCCCGATTGATTGAAGCTGCCAACGCCGTTGGCACCGCTGCCTGCAGGATCACCACAGGCTGACACGATAGGGCCTGTTAACGCTATTTTTACAAATGCGAACGGTATGAAAACAGTGCCAATCAAGGCGCAGGGTGTAGCCCAGACCGGGTGTCTGGGCAAGCCGTGCAACGCCGAGTGGCGCTGTTTTCATACCGTTCCCTCCGGGTTGCGATCAAAAAGACACTGGGCGGCGTTGCAAAGCCTTGTCGGGGGCCTACCCCGACTGC
>CALSAU010000155.1:0-5647 GCA_943372985.1 Polaromonas sp. YR568
ACTTGTCGAACTCAGCGACCACCTCGCGGGGCTTCAGGCGCTTGCCATCTGCCGATGCGCGCTCGACCCAGCCAGCCATCATGTGCATGAGAGCCAGGTCTTTCTCGATCGCCGGCAGCATGTTGGGGCGCAGCACCTTGACGGCCACCTCCCGCCCACCGGGCAGGGTGGCGAAGTGCACTTGGGCAATCGATGCACTGGCCACCGGCGTCTGCTCGAATGACGCAAAAATGCGGTCCAGCGGGCGCCCGAAGGCTTTTTCGATGATGGCCACGGCCAGCGACGACTCGAACGGCGGCACACGGTCCTGAAGGCGGGCCAGCTCGTCCGCAATATCGGCGGGCAGCAGGTCGCGGCGGGTGGACATCACCTGGCCGAACTTCACGAAAATCGGCCCCAGCGCCTCCAGCGCCAGACGCAAGCGCTCGCCGCGCGGTGCGCGCAGATTGCGCCCAAGCGAAACGATACGGGTCAGGCGCCGAAGCCAGGGGTGCGCGAAGCTGGAGAGAACCAGTTCATCCAGTCCGAACCGCAGCACGGTCCAGACGATGAACACCCCCCTGAAAAACCGGTTCATGCAGACGCCCTGGTCGAGGCTGGCGCTGCCGGGTCACCCGGGGGCACCGAGACACCCGTGCCACCTGCACCCTGTGCAAACGGCGTCTTGCGCAAGAAGTCTCGCAGGCCCGACACCGCGCGCCGGCCAAAATCGCCCAGCGCATGGGCAGGCACATCACCGATCACGCGGGAGAGGTCTTCTTCCACATCCCAGCGCAGGTTTTCCGCCAGCCACCCAATGTCGGCAGCGAGCTGCACGTCGCCTTCGATGGTCACCGGTGGACGCTGGCCGGACAAGAGCGACTGAACCGCGCTGAGCGGCGAGTCGCCTTCCACGACCAGACGCAAATCGGGGGTCACCGTCGGGGAGGCACGGTCCACCAGCCCGGCAGGCGTGATCAGCAGGTCCAGCGAGAACACGCCCCACTGCAGATGAACCACCCGGCCCTTCTGACGCACCAGACGGTCCTGGGCCTGTTTCTCCTGCATCAACACATGGTTCAGGAACAGCACCAGCCGGTGCTGCCCCTCATCCACCGCCCAGGCAGGCGGCTGAAAGCGGGAGGCGAGGGATTCCAGAAATGAAAGGGGGGATGTGGTGTTCATACGACCGCCGATTTTGACATGGCCCCCACGGTCGCGCACTTGGCTTGGCGCCTGTGGCACATCCCTGTGCCCTGCACTGGAAAGACGATTACCTGTTGATCGCCCGGCAAAGCCGGTTCACGACTCACGCCGGGTGAAAGAGCTCAGTGACCTGAGCAGCGTGGGGTATTTCACCAGCAGGTGCCGCGGAACCGGCTTCGCCGGGCCGCAGGCACCGCCCCCTAGAGGGGGGAACGGGCTACACGAAGTGAGCCCGGACGGGGGTGTTTCACTGCAGAGCCTGCACGCCCGCCACCAGCCAGCCACCACTGCCAGTGCGTGGCTTGGTCATGTTCCAGACTTCGCGGAACGGGCTGGCGCCCGCCGAGGCGTCTTCGCGGATCATGCCGGAGAACTCGACGCTGGCCATGTAGACGTCGCTGAGCTCTTCGATGCCAAGCAGTTGGGCATCGAGCATGACAACGTCGGTCTTGTTCACGACACCGCCGGTGTGGGACTCGCGATCAGCCAGTTGGGTCTTGATCTGCTCGAGCATTTCGTCCGTCATCATGGCGCGCAGGCTCTGGATGTCGGAACGGTCCCATGCGTCCTGCAGCGTCACGAAATTTTTCTTGCTGGCACTCAGGAAGCCTTCTGCGTCGAAGCCTGCAGGAATGCCCCAGGACTGGTTGCCCAGCAGCGAGGAGCCAATGATGGAGCCGGAACCGGATGAACCCGACGCGTACTTGCTGGCTTCGAACGCCGTGCTGTTGCGCTCCCAGGGGCGTGCGGACGAGTCGTTGCCCACGTTCTCAGGGCTGTAGTTGCGTGGCGTCACTGCGTTGGGGCCACCTGCGCCCTGAAAGGCCAGCGGCGACCGCGCCGCACCTGCGCCAGCGGCTCCCCCCTTGAGCTTGCGCATCACAAAGCCGACCACCACCATGATCAGCAGGGCCAGCAACGCGAACATGATGATCTGGCCAAATTCCTCGCCAAGTCCCAGAGACGATGCCAGCCAGGCCAGGCCCAGGCCCGCTGCGAGACCGCCGAGCATCGCGCCCCAAGGCTTCTTGGGCGCGGCTGCGGCTGCTGGTGCGGCAGGCTTGGCGGCCGAGTTGGTCGCCGTGGCGGGCGCGGCAGGCGCAGCGTCGCGCTTGGTCACGTTCGACGATTGCTTGCCGAAAGACGAGCCACCGCCCAGGCGCTTGGCTTCGGCCACGTGGCTTCCGAGTGCCAGGGTGATGGCGAACACCGAAGAAATGATTCCAGTCCAGACTTTTCTCATACCGTCTCCTTGATGACTACTCAGCGCAAAGTGCGCGCTTGAGGCGACGCACAAAACAATTCAAAACAAACCGTTCAAAACCTGCTCAACACTTGATTCCAACATGCAATGCTACTAGACCACCCGTCATGTTGTGATAGTCCACATGGCCAAAACCACCTTTGTGCATAAGGGCTTTCAGTTCTTCCTGGCCCGGATGCATGCGGATTGATTCCGCCAGGTACTGGTAACTGGCCGCGTCGTTGGCCACCAGCTTGCCCAGTTGGGGCAGCACCTTGAAGGAATACCAGTCGTAAATCTTCTCCATGGGCTTGGCCACTTTGGAAAACTCCAGCACCATCAGCTTGCCGCCGGGTTTGATCACCCGATTCATCTCGCGCAGGGCTTCGTCCTTGTGTGTCATGTTGCGCAGGCCGAAGGCAACGGTGACCAGATCAAAGCTGGCATCGGCGAACGGCAGGTGCTCGGCATCACAGACCAGGGTGGGCAGGGACACGCCGGCATCGAGAAGGCGGTTACGCCCCTCGCGCAACATGGCTTCATTGATGTCGGTGTGCACGACACGGCCACCGGGCCCGACTTTGGGAGCAAACGCCAGTGCAAGGTCGCCCGTGCCGCCGGCGATGTCCAGCACCTGCTGGCCTTCCTTCACGTTGGCCACCATGACGGCGTAGGCCTTCCACGCGCGGTGCAGCCCCATGGACATCAGGTCGTTCATGACGTCGTACTTGGGCGCCACGGAGTCGAACACATGGCGCACGCGACTGGCCTTCTCGCGCTCGTCAACCGACTCGAAACCGAAATGGGTGGTGCTCATAGGATGAATGCTAGAGGGCAAAGGTGCGTGGAGCCGCGACAACCCCGTTTTCACCCGGGGCATTGCCGGGATTTATCCCCGAAAAACAACAGGATGATCACAACAGGACGGTCGCTCGGAGGCGCTGTAAAGCGGCCACGCCGAAAAGCCTCCGGCGCAGTGGGGCCGGCGTGCGATCAATGACTGCCGCAGGCGTGGCCACCGGCCTGGATCATGGGCGCGTCGCGGTCCACGCCGGCGGCCTGCAAACGCCGCTCATAGTCAGCCCATAGACTGTCCTGGTCGGCGCCCAGGTGGTACAGGTAGTCCCACGAAAAAATCCCGCTTTCGTGGCCGTCCGAAAACACCGGCTTGACCGCGTAGTTGCCGACGGCTTCCAGTTCCTGCAGCGTGACGTTGCGCTTGCCAGTCTGCAGCACCTCCTGCCCCGGGCCATGGCCCTGCACTTCGGCCGACGGTGAATACACCCGCATCAACTCCAGCGGAATGCGGAAACTCGCACCGTCAGAAAAATCAATCTCCAGCACACGGGACTGGTTGTGCACCGTGAGTGCGGTGGGTGTCGGAGCGCCTGCTTGAAGTCCGGCCATGGTGGATGCTGCTTTCTGAAATCAAATGAGACAAACGAGGCTGCCGCGCTGTCAGGTGGCGGCCGCCATGCTGGCGAGCTTCCCGTTGACGGTCTCGCAACGCCTGGCGAGTTCGCCCAGCCGGGCGTCGTCGAGGGGTCTGACGGCCGCCGCCCACACCGGCGCCGGGAAATGGCTGTCCCAGTCGAACCGGGCAATCACATGCCAGTGCAGATGCGGCACCACATTGCCCAGCGCAGCGAGGTTGATCTTGGTCGGCTGCAGCTCCTGCCTGAGCGTCTTCTCGACGTGGAGCACGGCGCGCATGCAGGTCTCGCGCGCGGCGTCCGTCAGATCCGAAAACTCAGGCACGTGGTGGTTCCAGATGACACGGTAGAAGGCCGGGAAACCCTTCTCGTCGGCCTGGATGACGCGGAAGTCGTCGCAGTGGAACACCACCCGCCCGCCGTCGGCGTCACACAGTGCACAGCCTTCCACCTTCGCCATCATGGCCATCGCCACTACACCAGCACCCGCTCGATGCCGCCGTGGTTGGCTGCCTCCACGTAAGCCGGCAGCCAGTCCTTGCCGAGAATCTGGTTGGCCATTTCCACCACGATGTAATCGGCTTCGAGCAGACCGTTCTGCAGGTCATTGCCGTAGCGCGACAGGCCCTGCAGGCAACTCGGGCAGCTGGTGAGAATCTTCACGTTGTCCTGGCTTCCGACAGCGCCCGAGGCGCGCAGCTGCGCTTCGCCTTTTTGCAGTTCTTCTTCCTTGCGGAAACGGATCTGCGTCGAAATATCGGGCCGCGTCACGCCCAGCGTGCCGGATTCGCCACAGCAGCGCTCGTTCTTCAGAACGTTGTCGCCTAGCAGCGCCTTGACGGTTTTCATCGGCTCCTGCAGCTTCATCGGGCTGTGGCAGGGGTCGTGGTAGAGATAACCGGCCCCGGGCTGATCGGTGCGCAGGGTGATGCCTTTTTCCAGCAGGTACTCATGGATGTCGATGATGCGGCAGCCCGGGAAAATCTTGTCGAACTCGTAGCCCTGCAGTTGGTCGTAACAGGTGCCGCAGCTCACCACCACCGTCTTGATATCGAGGTAGTTCAGCGTGTTGGCCACACGGTGGAACAGCACCCGGTTGTCGGTGATGATCTTCTCGGCCTTGTCGAACTGGCCACTGCCGCGCTGCGGATAGCCGCAACACAGATAGCCCGGTGGCAGTACCGTCTGCACGCCGGCATGCCACAGCATGGCCTGCGTGGCCAGGCCCACCTGCGAGAACAAACGCTCCGAGCCACAACCAGGGAAATAGAACACCGCCTCGGTTTCAGACGTGGTGTTTTTCGGGTTACGGATGATCGGTACGTAGTCCTTGTCTTCGATGTCCAGCAAGGCGCGCGCGGTCTTCTTCGGCAGGCCGCCCGGCATCTTCTTGTTGATGAAGTGGATAACCTGTTCCTTCACCGGCGCCTTGCCCACGGTGGCCGGCGGCTTGTTGGTCTGGCTGCGCGCGAGTTTGCGCAGCAGGTCGTTGGCCAGGCGCTGCGCCTTGAAGCCGACATCAACCATGGCGCTTCGCATGAACTTGATGGTCTGCGGGCTGGTGGCATTGAGGAAAAACATGGCCGCGACATTGCCGGGCCGGAAGGTCTTCTGGCCCATCTTGCGCAACAGGGTGCGCATGTTCATGGACACGTCGCCGAAGTCGATGTCCACCGGGCAGGGGGACAGGCATTTGTGGCAGACGGTGCAGTGGTCGGCCACGTCCTCGAACTCTTCCCAGTGTTTGATGCTGATGCCGCGCCGCGTCTGCTCTTCATACAGAAAA
>CALSAU010000156.1:0-5628 GCA_943372985.1 Polaromonas sp. YR568
AAAGGTCATGGTGCCCAGGCAGATGGGGGTGACATGCAGGTCGCTGCTGCCGAGTTGAACGTGTTTCATGTGAATCCGTGAAATGAGGGAAATACCGGGCGCAAAGTGCCAAACAACAGAACGATCAGATGCGTGACAGCAGGGCACCGCTCAGCGAGTCAGTGGAGGGCTGTTGCGGCTTGGGCCGTGCCCGCGTCACTTCTGGCGCTCTCTGGCACTCTTAGGTTCCTTAGTTTAATGGCTCACGCCTGGGCGATGGGTGCCGGGTCATTTGCAGGCGAGCGCCGCATCCCGATCGCGCTTTTGTCTTACAACTGCTCACCATTTGCAGGCCTAGCATTCACACACCAGCGCCAACATCTCGTTGCCGACTAAATTCATACCCTGATTCGAGGAGCCATTTCATGACCTACACATCCCACAAACTCATGCCCATCAAATCCATCGCCTGCGTCACTCTGGCGCTGGCCGTCCTGTCGGGTTGCGCCAACATGAGCGAAACCCAGAAGGGCACCGCGCAAGGCGCTGGCATTGGCGCAGTGGCAGGCGCCCTGCTGGGTGCTGCCACCGGCGGCTCCAAAGGTGCGGCCACTGGCGCCGTCCTCGGCGGCGCAGTGGGCGCTGGCGGCGGCTATATCTGGTCCAAGAAAATGCAGGACCAGAAGGTCGCCATGGAGCAGGCCACTGCCGGAACCGGCGTGGCTGTGAGCCAGACCGCCGACAACCGCCTGAAGCTCGACATCCCGAGCGATGTGTCGTTTGACGTGGGCCGTTCTGCCATCAAGCCCAACTTTGCGCCGGTGCTGAACCAGTTCGCCACCAGCCTGAACCAGAACAACGTGACGACGGTGACCATCATCGGCCACACCGACAACACCGGCTCTGACGCTATCAACAACCCGCTGTCGGTCGACCGTGCTGATGCGGCCCGTGACTACCTGGTCAGCCGTGGCGTGGCCCGCACCCGCATCATGACCGACGGCCGCGGCTCACGCGAACCGATTGCCGACAACAGCACACAGCAGGGCCGTGACAAGAACCGCCGTGTTGAGATCTACGTGGCCGAACAAGTCGCAACCCGCTGATTGAACACCCCTGTCGGGGCTCACTGCGTGTAGCCCCTTCTCCCCTTGCAGGGGACGGCTCCTGCAGACTGGCGAAGCCAGATCTGCGGAGCCTGCTGGAAAATACAAAAGCACCTTTCGGGGTGCTTTTTCGTTGTGTGGCCTGGGTCTGGCTCAGGTCGTGACTTTGAACCGCGCTTCTTCCTGCAGTCGCAACACCCGCCTTTGCACCTTGCCGGTGGTGGTCATCGGCAGTGCGTCGATGAACTCGATCTCCTTGGGATATTCGTAGGGCGCCAGCATGGTCTTGACGTGGGCTTGCAGTTGGGCCACCAGCTTCTGGTCAAAGCCGGCCTTCTTGCCGGCATCACGCGCACGCGCTGCGGCAAAGTCGGGTGACAGCACCACATAGGCCTTGACCACTGCGCCACGTTCCTTGTCAGGCTTGGGCACCACAGCGGCGTTGGCCACTGCCGGGTGTTTGACCAGGCAATTCTCGATCTCCCCCGGGCCGATGCGGTAGCCCGCCGCCTTGAACACGTCGTCGGCGCGGCCTTCGTACCAGAGATAGCCGTCAGCATCGCGCCGGGCGAGGTCGCCGGTACGGCACCAGTCGCCGGTGTACTTGGCCTGTGTGGCAGCCGGGTTCTTCCAGTAGCCCAAAAAGAAAATCGGGTCGGGGTCGCCATGCACATCGAATCGGTTGACAGCCACGTCGCCGGGCACACCCAGGGCGCATTCATGGCCCTCGTCGTCAATCACCGCCACACGATGGCCGGGGTAGCCCTTGCCCATGCTGCCCGGTCGTGCTGGCCAAAACCGGTGGCAATTTCCGACCACGTAGTTGATTTCAGTCTGGCCAAACATCTCATTGACCACCACGCCCAACTCATCACGGCAGTAAGCGAACACCGCATCGCCCACCGCTTCACCGGCGCTCATGATCGCCTGCAACTGCAGCTTGAACTGCCGGCGTGGCTTGGGGTAGGCCTTCATCATGGCCTTGAGCGCCGTGGGGAACAGAAAGCTGTGCGTCACCCCATGCTCCTGCATCAGCGAGAACGCCAGCTCGGGGCTGAAGCGCCCCCTCCAGCCCACGATGGGCCGGCCGAAGTACAGCGTGGGCAGCAGCGCGTCCATCAGGCCGCCGGTCCAGGCCCAGTCCGCCGGGCTCCAGAACACCGCGTCGGACGACTCGTTGCGCACGCCGTCAAAGCCGAACCAGTTCTGGCTGCAAACAAAGCCGCTCAGGTTGCCGATCAGCGCGCGGTGTGGAATGAGCGCGCCCTTGGGCTGGCCGGTGGTGCCGCTGGTGTAGATCAGTATGGCGGCATCGTCGGCCCGCGTCGGCACCGGCTCGAACTGGCCGGACTCGTGGGCCAGTGCAAAGTCGAAGTCCATGTCGGCCAGGCGACGCGCATCACCCGCGCCGATCACCACCTCCAGATAAGGGCACTGGTGGCGCACCTGGTTGATGGCGTCGATGCTGATGTCATCGCACAGGGCCACCCGGGCCTCGCTGTCCTGCAGCCGGTACGACAGCGCCTCGGGCCCGAACAGCGTTGACAGCGGCATCGCCACGGCGCCCATTTGCAGCACCGCGATGTAGGCCACGGCGGTTTCAAAGCACTGCGGCAGCACGACGGCCACCCGATCGCCGCGCCGCACGCCCAGCCGCGTGAGCAGCGCTGACAGGCGGTTGGCCGCATCCTGCAGCTGGGCATAGCTGATGCGCGGGCCGTAGCCTTCAGGGTTGTGCCCGATCAGCGCAATGCGCTCGTCACCATCCGGGCGGGCGGCCCAGCGCCGGCAGCAGACCTCGGCCATGTTGAAGTACTCGTCCACCTGCCAGCGAAAACTGCTGTGCATCGCGGCGTAGGCATCTGGGGCGGGACTGAGCTTGTCCCTGTTTTGACTGCGCATCCGAATCGGTCTCCTTATGATTCCAACCAATGTACAAAGAAAAGCGCCCTTCCCGAAGCGAGTTTGTCCCTATCCGCGGTCTGCAGTACCACACGCGGGTGTGGGGCCCGGCCAGCACTGACCAGCCGCCACTCGTGCTTGTGCATGGCTGGATGGACGTCGGTGCGTCTTACCAGTTCATGGTGGATGCGCTGTCAGATGCATTCACGGCCGGCCGCCAGGTCATCGCACCCGACTGGCGCGGCTTTGGTCTGACCCGCCGGGGCGATCAGGCCGAACCACACGCCGTAGGCAATGACCACTACGTGTTTGCCGACTACCTGGCCGACCTGGACTTCCTGCTCGACCACTATGCGGTTGATCAGCCCGTAGACCTGGTCGGCCACAGCATGGGCGGCAATGTGACCATGCTGTACGCCGGCATCCGGCCCGCACGCATTCGCCGTCTGGTCAATCTGGAAGGCTTTGGCCTGCCCGCCAGTCGCCCCAGCCAGGCCCCGGGGCGCTACGCCAAATGGATCGACGAGCTCAAAAGCCTGCATCGAGGTGAAATGGCGCTCAAGGCCTACGCCGATGTTGGCGGCGTGGCCCAACGGCTGATGAAAACCAACCCCCGACTCTCGCCGGACAAAGCCGCCTGGCTGGCCGCCCACTGGGCCGCACCGGACGCTGAGGGCCAGTGGCGCATTCTGGGTGAGGCCTCGCACAAGGTCACAAGCGCGCAGCTGTACCGGCTTGACGAGGTGCTGGAGATTTACCAGCGCATCACTGCACCCACGCTGGCGGTGGAGGCCTCTGACGACTCGCTCGCCGCTTGGTACAAGGGCACTTACACACTGGCCGACTACCACGAACGCCTCAAAAAACTGCCAGATGCCCGCGTGGCGGTGGTAGAAGACGCCGGACACATGCTGCACCACGACCAGCCCGAGCGGCTGGCGGCGCTGATCGAGTCGTTTCTGTAAATCCCGCCCCGGCGCCCTGGCGTGCCGGAGCATGAGAAAATCATGGGTTACGAATTCTGGCCTCAGCCAGGGGCCAAACCACCCACAGGATTCCGGTTGCTGCCGCGAAAGCACTTCAATGCGCGGCAGCCCACCTCTTTTTTCAGGATTGAACACCATGGACGCAGAACGCATCAACATCATCGGCAACCAGCTCGCTGACCTGAGCAACCGGGTCAACGAGCTTCGGGGGTATCTTTGACTACCCTGCCAAAGAACGAAAACTGAACGAAGTCAACGCCGCGCTGGAAGACCCGAAGGTCTGGGACAACCCCAAGCGCGCGCAGGAACTCGGCAAGGAAAAGAAATCCCTCGAAGACGTGGTGCACGTCATTGACCGGCTCACGTCCGAGCTGGCTGACAACACCGAACTGTTCGAGATGTCCAAACTCGAAGGCGACGAGGCCGGCATGCAGGCCATCGAAGGCGAGGCAGTCAAGGTCGCCACCGAAGTCGAGAAGATGGAATTTCGCCGGATGTTCAACAACCCGGCCGACCCCCTGCCCTGCTTTCTCGACATCCAGGCTGGCGCCGGCGGCACCGAAGCCTGCGACTGGGCCAGCATGCTGCTGCGCCAGTACCTCAAGTACGCCGAGCGCAAGGGCTTCAAGACCACAATTGAAGACGAAACCGCGGGCGACACCGCTGGCATCAAGGGCGCGACCATCAAGATCGAGGGCGAGTACGCCTTCGGCCTGCTGCGCACCGAAACCGGCGTGCACCGCCTGGTGCGCAAGTCGCCATTTGATTCGTCAGGCGGTCGTCACACCTCGTTCGCCTCGGTGTTTGTGTACCCCGAGATTGACGACTCCATCGAGATCGACATCAACCCCTCTGACGTGCGCACCGACACCTTCCGCGCCAGCGGTGCCGGCGGCCAGCACATCAACAAGACCGACTCGGCCGTGCGCCTGACGCACATCCCGACTGGCATCGTCGTGCAGTGCCAGGACGGCCGCAGCCAGCACAGCAACCGCGACGTGGCGTGGAAGCGTCTGCGCTCACGCCTGTATGACCACGAAATGCGCAAGCGCCAGGCCGAGCAGCAAAAGCTGGAAGACAGCAAGACCGACGTGGGCTGGGGCCACCAGATCCGCAGCTACGTGCTGGACCAGAGCCGCATCAAGGACCTGCGCACCAACTACGAAACCTCGGCCACACAAAAAGTGCTCGACGGTGATCTCGATCCGTTCATTGAAGCCTCACTGAAGCAGGGCGTCTGAAGCCCTGCCCGGCCCACAGACCAGGAATCCGTTTTTTTCTCTCCACACCTTTAGGACATCTCCATGTTGCAAATGCTTGACGACCGGGGAACAGGGCCAGCCGCGCCTGCAGTCATTCACCGTGCGGACTACCTCGCCCCCGCCTTCTGGATTGACACGGTCGACCTGTGCTTTGACCTCGACCCGGCCAAAACGCGCGTGCTCAACAAGATGACACTGCGCCGCAACCCTGACGTCGCCGCGCAGGCCTTGCGCCTCGACGGCGAAGAGCTGAACCTGGCGCGCGTGCTGGTCAACGGCCAGGGCACCAGCTTCAAGATGGACGGCAACCAGCTGGTACTGGAAAACCTGCCCGAGGGCGACGAGCCCTTTGCGCTGGAGATCTTTACCACCTGCGCACCGGCCAAGAACACC
>CALSAU010000157.1:0-5607 GCA_943372985.1 Polaromonas sp. YR568
CGAGGGCACTCTGGCTGGACAGCTCGGCGGCCTCCAGCGCCTTCACCTGCCCCTGACCGGAGAGAACGCCGAAGTAGGCGGTGCGCGTGGCCTGTGCGACGGTGCGGCGCGCGCCCTCGAGGTCGCTCTGCGCCTTGTCGCGCAGGGACAGCGTTTCGCGCACGCGGTTCTGCGTCGCAAAGCCCGCGAACAGCGGTACGTTGAGTACCAGACCGACGCTGCTGGTGTTGGTGCGCGAGGTGATGCCGTTCTGGGCCGAGCCGCTGGGGTTGCGCGTCGCGTTGTAGCTGGCGGTGACGTCCAGAGTCGGCTTGTGGCCCGCCTCGGCCTTTTTCACTTCCAGCTCGGCGATGTCCAGGCTGGAGAGTGCTTGTCGAATGCTCGGGTGCGCGCTGTCAGATTGCTGCACCCACGCATTCACGTCGGCAGGCGTCACTGCGGGCAAGACCACTGGCGCCAGCAGCGGCCGTGGCTGCGACTCCTGCTTGCCCACCAGCTGGTCCAGTGCGATGCGCTTCACGCGCAGATCGTTTTCGGCGGCAATTTCCTGGGCAATCACCAGGTCGTAGCGTGCTTGCGCTTCGCGGGTGTCGGTGATGGTGGAGGTGCCCACCTCGAAGTTGCGCTTGGCCGAGGCCAGCTGTTCGGCCACGGCAGCCTTCTGGGCCTGCACGAAAGTCAGCGTGTCCCGCGCAGCCAGCACATCGAAGTAAGCCTGGCTGGTCCGCACGATCAGGTCCTGCTCTGCGGCATCGAGTTGCGCCTTGGCCTGCGTCACCTGCTTGAGCCCCTGCTCGTAGGTGGCCCAGTTGCCGGGCCGGTACAGCGGCTGGGTGGCTGTCAGCGTGGCGCTTTGCTGGTTGAAGTTCTGGTTGGTGACCGGGTTGGTGTTCTCGAACCCGATGCGCGTGGCGTTTGCAGAAATGCCTGCCGTGGGCAGGATGCCGGCCTTGGCCTGTTCGGCCCTGGCGAGGTTCGCGTCGTACTGCAGCTTGGCCGACTGGTAGGTGGCATCAAAAGAACGGGCCGACTCGTACAGCTCGACCAGGCTTTGCGCATGGGCGCCGGAGGCCAGCGTCAGCCAGGCCGCCGCCAACGCCATCGACAGGGGACGCCGGCCGGGCAGATGCCAGATCGTCGGGGGATGTCGCACCGGAGTGAAGCTTGGCGTGGTCATGGAGGTCCCTGAAGATGAGTGAATCAGAAAATCGTTGGCGTCGGTCTGTGGTGTCAGTAGACGGGAACCGAGCGGTCCAGTTGCTTCGACCAGGCGTCAATGCCACCCTGCAGATTGACCACCGAGGTAAAGCCGTTCTGCATCAGGTAGTTGGCCACCTGCAGGCTGCGCATGCCGTGGTGGCATAGGCAGGCGATCGGCTGCTGGTCACCGCCGGCAGCCGCCTGCAGCTCTGCGAGGCGGGCCGGCACTTCGCGCATCGGGATGTGCAACAGGCGAAAGCTGTCTTCACGCACCGACGCGGTTTGCAGCTCCCAGGGCTCGCGCACATCCAGCACCACCGGCAGTGCGCCTGCTGCGGCGCTGTCGCGCCAGGCCGGGAAGTCCGAAGGACTCAATTGGTCAATCATGGTGGATGCTTTCAGTGGCGATTCGGGGACGATGGCATTGCAGGGCGGCTCAGAAACTGAATCGTGAAGGCTCAGGAAAGTTCAACAGGCGTGGGGCCACGGTGTCCCAAGCCTGTGTGGTGCGCCAGGCGTCTTCGCCGACGCGGGTCACCAGCGTGGCGCGCATCACCGGCTCCGAGCCGACGATGGCGCTCAGGCGCCCGCCCACCTTCAGCATTGCCAGCAGCGAGGCGGGTACCTCGGCCACCGAGCCGCTCAACACGATCACATCGAACGGGCCACGCAGCGGGTCGTTGCTGGAAACTGCCTGCGTCAGATTGGCCGCACCATCGCCGGTACGTACCTCAGCGTTGTAGATACCTGCCCGCTGCAGGTTATCCCGCGCCATCTGGGCCAGAGCGGGTTCGATCTCGAGCGAGATCACCTGTTGGCCGCGGTGCGCCAGCAGGGCTGCGAAATAGCCGGAGCCGGCGCCGATTTCCAGCACCTTCTCGTGCTTCTGCACGGCCAGCTCCTGCAGGACGCGTGCCTCGACCTTGGGTGCCAGCATGCACTGACCCGGGTTGGCGTGCGGTGCAAGTGGGATTTCCATGTCCACAAACGCCAGTGCCTTGTGGGCCGGTGGCACGAAGTCTTCGCGCTTGACCACGGCCAGCAGTGAGAGCACCTGGTTGTCCAGCACTTCCCAGGGGCGGATTTGCTGTTCGATCATGTTGAAACGGGCTTGTTCGTAGTTCATGGTGGACCTGTGTGATCTGTGTGATGACGACGCCACTGCCGGATGGGCAACAGGGGCTTCGCGGCTTGCGTGTGACATGGAGATAAACCCTTAATTTTAGCGGTCGGATGTGACGGCAGCAGTGGCGGCGGCAGGGGATGCGCCCGCGGTCGTCGGTGCCCCAAACCGCCGCTTGAACCACTGCGCCAGATCATCGAGGTAGCAGTACGTCACCGGCACCACCACCAGCGTCAGCAGGGACGACGTGATGACACCGCCAATCACCGCCTGCCCCATGGGCGCGCGCTGCTCGGACCCTTCCGTCAGGGCGAAGGCCAGCGGCACCATGCCAAAAATCATCGCCAGCGTGGTCATCAGGATGGGGCGCAGCCGTACCTTGGCTGCGTACAGCAGCGCTTCGCTGCGCTCCATGCCGGGTAGGCGGTGCCCATCCACATCCACCTGATCGGCCCGCATGCGGATCGCAAAGTCCACCAGCAGGATGGCGTTTTTCGTCACCAGACCCATCAGCATCACCACGCCGATGATGGAGAACATCGAGAGCGTCGAGCCGAACATCAGCAGCGCCAGCACCACGCCGATCAGTGTGAGCGGCAGCGATGTCATCAGTGCCATCGGCTGCAGAAAACTCTTGAACTGGCTGGCCAGGATCATGTAGATGAACAGCACGGCCATCACCAGTGCCGACACCGCGTAGCCGAAGGATTCGGCCATATTCTTGGTCGAGCCGCTGAACTGGTAGCGGTAGCCGGGGGGCAGGGCGGTGCTGTCGAGCACCTTGCGAATGTCTGCCGACACCTCGCCAGCCGAGCGGTTGGACACATTGGCGTTGACCGCCACTTCGCGAGCCAGATCGCGCCGGTTGATCTGGTTGGGGCCGGTCGACTCTTTCACACTGGCGATCTGGTTCAGGCGCACGATGCTGCGGCTGCCGTCGGCATTGGTGGCTGTGCCAGTCATCAGGGGCAGGCGTTCGAGGTCCTGCGGTGCGGTGCGTGCGTTCGGGGCCAGACGCACGTTGACGTTGTAGGTCTGGTCGTCCGGTGCGCGCCAGTTGCCCACTGTTTCACCGGCCACCAGCGTGCGCAGCGCGTCGCCCACCTGCGAGACCGACAGGCCTAGGTCAGACGCTGCCTCACGGCGCACGTCGATCTGCACGACCGGCTTGTCAGCTTTGACACTGGAGTCCAGGTCCACGAGGCCGGGGATGGTGCGTATTTTCTCGGTGATTTGTCTTGCAAGGCGTTCCAGTTCCCTCAAGTCCGGGCCCTGCAGCGAGAACTCGACCTGCTTGTTGCCGCCCACCGCGTCGAGCAGGCCCACCTGTGTGACGGTGATGCCGGGCACTTCCTTGAGCCGGTCGCGCAGCACGGCCGACATCTGGTCCACGCTGCGGCTTCGCGCCTTGCGGTCCACCAGCCGCACATAAAGGCTCGCATACATCTTGCCCTGCGCATTGCCGGTGTTGATGGTGGCCAGGGTGTAGCGCACTTCGGGCAGCTCGCGGATGATGGCTTCGACCTGACGCGCCTTGGCTTCGGTGGCTTCCAGCGAGGAGCCCACTGGCGTGTAGAAGTTGACGGTGGTTTCCGAGAAGTCCGCCTTGGGCACGAACTCGGTGCCGAGCAGTGGCACCATGAAAATGCTGGTCACAAAAATCACTACAGCAGCCGTCAGCGTGGTCAGCTTGTGGCCCAGCGCCCAGCGCAGGATGCCTTGGTAGCTGTCGCCAAGGGACTCGGTGGCGCGGTCAAACCAGCCGGTGACGCGGCCGATGGTGCGGTCGTAGAGGCTGGGCTTTGCGGCAGGCTGACCTTCGTCGCCGGGCGCCTTGATCGACGGATCGTGCCAGACGCTGGAAAGCATAGGGTCCAGCGTGAAACTGACAAACATCGAGATCAGCACCGCCGCCACGATGGTGATACCGAACTCGTGAAAGAACTTGCCGATGATGCCGCCCATGAAGCCGATGGGCAGGAACACCGCGACGATGGAAAACGTGGTGGCCAGCACTGCCAGCCCGATTTCCTGTGTGCCGTCGAGCGAGGCCTGATATGGCGTCTTGCCCATCTGCACATGGCGAACGATGTTCTCCCGCACCACGATGGCATCGTCAATCAGCAGGCCGACGCACAGCGACAGCGCCATCAGCGTGATCATGTTGATGGTGAAGCCGAACAGGTTCATGAACAGGAAGGTGCCGATGATGGAGATCGGCAGCGTCAGCCCGGTGATGACGGTGGAGCGCCACGAATTGAGGAACAGGAACACGATCAGCACGGTCAGCAGCGCGCCTTCGATCAGCGTGCGGCGCACGTTTTCGACCGCCACGCGGATCGGCCGGGAGCCGTCGGCAATCAGCTCCAGCCGGACGCCGGGCGGCAATTGGGACTGGAGTTCCGTGATCGCCTGGTTCAGGCCATCAACCACGGCGATGGTGTTCTCGTCCTGCGCCTTTTGTACCGTGAGCAACAAGGTGCGCTGGCCGTTGTAGAGGGCCAGGCTCTCAAGCTCCTGCGCGCCGTCGGCCACACGTGCGACCTGATCCAGCGTGATGGCGTTGCCGGTGGCTGCTCCCCTGCGCGCGACGATGATCTTTCCGAAATCTTCGGGCCGCTGCATGCGGGCGTCGATCTTGACGACGCGTTCCTGGTCCAGCGAGCGCACGGCGCCGACCGGCAGGTCCTGGTTTTCGTTGCGCACCGCGTTCACCACCTGTTCGGCACTGACACCCAGCGACTCCATGGCCTGTGGATTGAGGTAGATGTTGATCTCGCGTTTGGTACCGCCCACCAGCGTGACCGAGCCCGCACCGCGGACATTTTCCAGCCGTTTCTTCAGCACCTGGTCAGCCCAGTTGGTCAGTTCTATGGCTGACATCGCTGGCGCTGCAGCCTGCCCTGCGGTTTGCCCGTTTGTCGCGGGCAACACCGCAATCGACCAGATCGAGCGGCTCGCCGGATCGAATCGCAGCACGCGCGGCTCTTTCACCTCGTCGCGCAGGGTGGGGCGGATGGCGGAGATCTTCTCGCGCACGTCTTCTGCAGCGCGGCGACCGTCGATGTACAGCTGGAACTCGATGATGACAATCGACTGGCCTTCGTAGCTGCGCGAGGTCAGTGCGTTGATGCCGGCAATCGAGTTGACGCCTTCCTCAATCTTCTTGGTGACTTCGCTCTCGACAATTTCCGGTGATGCGCCCGGGTACTCGGCGGTGATGACCACCACGGGAAAGTCGATGTTGGGAAACTGGTCTACCTGCATGCGCTGGTAGGAGAACA
>CALSAU010000158.1:0-5603 GCA_943372985.1 Polaromonas sp. YR568
ACGTCGCTCCGCCGGGCCGCCCCAAGGAGCGACAGCCCCCTCGGGGGGCAGCGCAATACACAAAGTGACAAGCGTGGGGGCATCATTTTTGCTCCAGAAAGTTCTTCAGCATGGCGTGGCCATGCTCGGTGAGGATGGATTCCGGGTGAAACTGCACGCCCTGAATGGGCAGCGTCTTGTGACGCACGCCCATGATCTCGCCGTCGTCGGTCCACGCCGTGACGGCCAGCTCATCGGGGCACGACGACTTTTCTATCGCCAGCGAGTGGTAGCGGTTCACCACAAACTGCTCTGGCAGGTTGGCGAACACGCCTTGCTGCGTGGTGGTGATCACGCTGGTTTTGCCGTGCATCAGCTGCTGCGCCCGCACGATGTTGCCACCAAAGGCGGCGCCTATGGCCTGATGGCCCAGGCAAACACCAAGGATGGGCAGCTTGCCGGCGAAATGCCGGATCGCGGCGACAGAGATTCCGGCTTCGGCAGGTGAGCATGGGCCGGGCGACGCCACCAGCAAGTCCGGTGCGCGCGCGGCAATCTCTGCAACGGTGATCTCGTCGTTACGGAACACCTCGACATCTGCACCCAGCTCGCCGAAATACTGGACGATGTTGTAGGTGAAGCTGTCGTAGTTGTCGATCATCAGGAGTCTGGTTTTTTTCATGGCGTTCACTCCAGTCCTTCCTCGACCAGCTCGCTAGCGCGCAGCAGCGCCCGCGCCTTGGCTTCGGTTTCCTTCCACTCCAGCTCGGCCACCGAGTCGGCCACCACACCCGCAGCCGCCTGCACATACAGGGTCTGGTCCTTGATGATGCCGGTGCGGATCGCTATCGCCACATCCATGTCACCGGCGTAACTGAGATAGCCACAGGCGCCACCATACAGGCCGCGCTTGGTGGGTTCGAGCTGGTCGATCAACTCCATCGCATGCACCTTGGGCGCGCCCGTCAGCGTGCCGGCGGGGAAGGTGGCCTTCAGCACGTCCATGCTGGACATGCCGTCGAGCAGCGTGCCTTCGACATTGCTCACGATGTGCATGACATGGCTGTAGCGCTCCACCGAGAAGGCCTCGGTCACCTTGACCGTGCCGGTTTTGGCAATGCGGCCAATGTCGTTGCGGGCCAGATCGATCAGCATCACATGCTCGGCGCGCTCCTTCGGGTCGTTCACCAGTTCATGCTCGACCGCCTTGTCGGCCTCGGGCGACGACGCGCGGGGCCGTGTACCGGCGAGCGGTCGAATCGTGATCTTCTGCTCTTCGCCAACCTTCTCCTGCCGCACCAGAATCTCCGGCGAAGCCCCCACCACATGGAAATCCCCGAAGTGGTAGTAATACATGTAAGGCGACGGATTGAGCGCACGCAGGGCGCGGTATAGGCTCAGCGGCGACTCGGTGTAACGCTTCTTGATGCGCTGGCCCACCTGCACCTGCATGAAGTCACCCGCCTCGATCAGCCGCTTGGCGCGCTCCACGGCGGCCAGATAGTCGGCCTTGGCAAAGTCACGCTCGGCCGGGTGCGACTGTGAAGGCTTCACGACCGGCGCGCTCACGGAATATTTCAGCTGATCCTTCAGTTCACGCAGGCGCTTCTTCGCATTGGCAAACGCTTCTGGCTGCGCCGGGTCGGCATAAACGATGAGATAGAGCTTGCCCGAGAGGTTATCGATGACGGCCAGTTCCTCGCACTGCAGCAGCATGATGTCGGGGCAGCCCAGCGTGTCGGGCGGGCACGAGGCTTCAAGCTTTTTCTCGATGTAGCGCACGGTGTCGTAACCGAAGTAACCTGCCAGTCCGCCGCAAAAGCGCGGCAGCCCTGGCCGCAGCGCGACCTTGAAGCGCTTCTGGTATTCGCTGATGAAGTCCAGCGGATTGATGCGCGAGGTCTCGACCACCCGGCCGTCGGTCACCACCTCGGTCAGCACATCGGCGCCAAAACCAGAGGAACGCACCAGCGTGCGCGCTGGCAGGCCGATGAAGCTGTAACGGCCAAAGCGCTCACCGCCCACCACCGACTCCAACAGAAAGCTGAAGCGCCCACCGTCTTTGGCATTGGCCAGTTTGAGATAGAGGGAGAGCGGCGTTTCGAGGTCGGCGAAGGCCTCGGCCATCAGCGGGATGCGGTTGAAGCCTTGGCTGGCCAGGCTTTTGAATTCAAGTTCTGAGATCACGGTCAATCCTTCATGCGGGGGCCGCGCGCTCATGGGACTGAGGCGTGCCGCGGGTCATTCGGCTGGCTCCCGGGACGGGGGCCGGAGGTACTTTTGCAGACTGCAAAAGCGCATCAAATTCGGAAGGGGGTGTCGCAGGTCCTGCGGACGGTGCGCGGGGAACGGCATGGCAGCCCGCCCGCAGACGCCTCAGGCGCGCGAGGAATGACAGGTACGCCAGGGCCAGGCTCCCCGGTCTGCACAACCTGTTCGAAAGATGCGATGGATGAACATGAGCTGCAAAGTGTATCAAACCACTGGAGCTGGCCGGCGCGCGCAGCGGAGCATTCTGTTTCGCTGCGCTGACAGCCCCCACCAGGCTAGAGCGTGCGTACTAAACCCTGACATCGCAAACCCTGTAGCGGCGCCAAGCGACTCCCCGCCACAATAGCAGCACAAAACGAACGGTCGTTCTATTTCAACGATTCTGGAGACACTTTCATGACCATCATTCAACGTGGCCTGGCCAGCCTGACCGGCCTGCTTCTGTGCATGGGCGCCTGGGCGGCACCTGTCGAAATCTCGGGCGTCAAAATCGCAGACCCGGTTGAACTGCAGGGCAGCAAGCTGCAGCTCAACGGCGCGGGAATCCGCTACAAGGCGGTGTTCAAGGTCTACGTCGCGGCACTTTACACAGGCAAAAAAATCGCCACGCCTGAAGAGTTGTACGCGGCGCCAGGCCCCAAGCGCATCAGCATCACGCTGCTGCGCGAGATCGACTCCAACGAGCTGGGCAAGGGGTTCACCAAGGCCTTCGAAGAAAACTCGCAGAAGTCTGAAATGGCCAAGATGATTCCAGGCCTGGTGCGAATGGGACAGATCTTCGCCGACCAGAAAAAACTGCTGCCAGGTGAGAACTTCACCATCGACTGGATTCCGGGCACGGGCGCAGTGATCACCGTCAAGGGCAAGCCACAGGGTGAACCCTTCAAGGAAGTCGAGTTCTTCAACGCCCTGATGCGCATCTGGGTAGGGCCGCAGCCCGCCGACTGGAAACTCAAGGACGCCCTGCTCGGCAAACCTGCCTGATCGCTCTGGCCCCCGGAGCGGCTCAACGCTTCAAGCCAGGGCCTTCCAGCGCAACTCGGCCAGTGAATCGGCAAAGCCATCGGCATCGATGGCCTTGACCGGCTGGCCGTGGTTGTAGCCGTAGGTGACCAGCACCACCGGGCAGCCAGCGGCCCTGGCTGCCTGCGCGTCGTTGCTGGAATCGCCCACCATCAGCGTGCGTGCCGGCGCAGAGCCGAGAAATTCACAGGACTTGAACAGGGGCAGCGGGTCGGGCTTCTTGCGCTCGAACGAGTCGCCGCCGAACACCTGGCTGAAAAACCTGTCGAGACCTTTCAGCGCCAACAGTTCGCGGGCAAAGCCCTGCGGCTTGTTGGTCAGGCACAGCAGACGCAGACCCGCCGCCTGCATCTGCTGCAACCCTTGCAGCACGCCCGGGTAAACCTCGGCGTGACGGCCGTTGACCACCGCATAGTGCTGCTGGTAGCTGGCAAAAGCCGCCTCGTAATCGGTGAAGTCAGTTACGCCACAGCGCTGAAGATGTGCCATCACCGAGCGGATGAGGTGCTCAGAGCCCTTGCCCACCATGGTGTTGACGGCAGGCGCATCCATCAGAAACGGCGACTGCCCGGTGGGCGTGAGCGCAGCAATCATGCGGTTGATGGCCGCAACAAAGTCGCCCATGGTGTCAATCAGTGTGCCGTCGAGGTCAATGATCACGGCGTCCAGGGCCGTGCGGTCCAGCGCAGTCAGGGTCAGGGGCATCGGCAATTCAGAATAAGAACGGAAGAAACAACGGAAAAAAGGCCAAACGCATCAGACCGTTCGAGATTTGGCGACCGCGCGCCGGATGGTCTTGCGCAGCATGGCCTCGTTGATGGGCTTGTCGAGCCAGTCGGTGACGTCCAACGACTGGTATTGAGGCTGCGTCCGCGCTTCGGCCGCCGTCACCGACAACACCACCACCGGCAGCTGGCGCGTCCGGGGGCTGCTGCGCAGCTCGCGCAGGAAATCCAGCCCGTTTTGTGACGGCAGCTTGATGTCCATGGTCATCGCCGCATAGGCAGTCATCTGGAGGTACTCGCGCGCCTGTGCCGGGCTGTGGGCAATGTCGGCGTCGAAGCCATCACCGTCCAGCATCAGGGCGAGCAGTTTGGCCACGTCCTGGTCGTCTTCGCAGACCAGGATGCGCGGCCGCTCGCCACCGAAAAGGCTCATGGGCGCACTGACAGCTGGTGCTTCGCGCCACTCAGGCAGCTCGAAGTAAAACGTGGTGCCCACACCGATTTCGGTGGTGAAGCCCATGGTGCCCTCCATGCGCTCCACGATGGCGCGCGAGATGCTGAGCCCCAGGCCGGTACCGCCCTTCTGGCGCGTGTCTGATGAGTCGGCCTGCGAAAACTTCTGGAAGATGCGCTGGCGGAATTCTTCCGGAATGCCGGGCCCCTTGTCAGACACCTCGACCCGTGCGATGCCCGCCTTCCAGCGCAGGCGGACCGTCACGGTTTCATTGACCGGCGAGAACTTGATCGCGTTGGATAGCAGGTTGGTCACCACCTGCACCAGGCGGTCGCTGTCGGCGTGCACCATCACGGCAAACTTCTCGGCCTTCAGCGCCACCTTCACGTTGTGCTGCAAGGCAAAGCCTTCATTGGCTGAAATGGCCTGCTCCAGCAACTGCTCCATGTCCAGCGGGCGCAGGTCAAAAGTCACCTTGCCGGACTCGATCTTCTCGCTGTCAAGGATGTCGTTGATGAGGCGAATCAATCGCTCGCAGTTGGTCCGTGCGATGTCCACCAGCGCTCTGGCCTTGTCGGGCAGCTGGCCGGCCACACCACCCATCACCAGACCGAGCGAGCCGCGGATGGAGGTCAGTGGCGTGCGCAATTCGTGGCTGACAGTGGAGACGAATTCGCTCTTCATGCGGTCTATCCGCTTGAGCTCGGTCACGTCATTGCCCAGCGCAAAAAACCCGATCACCTCGTCTTCCGCCCCATCTTCGCCGTAGCGCGGGAAATAGTTCATCACGTAGTCCCGCCACTCGCCTGAGGCGGTCATCTGACGGCGCTCGTAGCGCACCGAATAGCCGGACAGCACCTCGTGCACATGCGGCTTGACCACGGCATACAGCTCGGGGCCGAGTACGTCGGCCATGTGGCGGCCCTCGATCTGCGCCTGCGTGAGGCCCATCATCTCCTGGAAGGTCTTGTTGTGGAACTGGTATCGCTCCTCGGCGTCCACATAGGCAATCAGTGCCGGCACAGTGTCCGTCAGCTGACGCAACTGGGCCTCGCTGTTGCGCAGGGCCTCGGTGATGCGCTGGCTTTCCGTGATGTCGTGGATGATGGCCGTGAACAGGCGCCGCCCGCCGACATTGACATCGCCAAAGG
>CALSAU010000159.1:0-5601 GCA_943372985.1 Polaromonas sp. YR568
CACAAGAAGGACATTTTCGCTGGCGACTCTGCCCGATAAATCCTGGCACTGACAAACCCGGCCTCTGACTTCTTGGGAAGGCAGGCCGGGTTTTTTCGTTGACAGGGCGGTCTGCCTGCGGATCCATCGGTCGCGCTTCTTTGCGCACATGCAAGCAAGCGCACTGGATGGTTTTGCAACCTTCAGAGCTGCGGCATCGGAAAATTGTTGCCGCTGCTGCAACGGCCACGACCGTCGTAAACAGCAATTTGGCGCTTCACCTATTGAGACAGGAAATGGCTACTTTGATTGACCTTTTTTTCTCGCAGTTGACCGATGTGTTTCGCATCGGCCTGATGGTTGCCCTTGTGATCACCATGCGCAGGACTTCCGCAGTGACCGGGTCGGTTTTGCCTTTGGCCCTGGGTGTCGTGTTTGTCGCCGTGATACTGCCCACCACCCTGCCCAGCGGCTCGGCAAGCCTGACCGAAGCCATTCTTGCGGGGTTGCTATCGAACCTCACCATCCTGGTCATCGTTCTCATCGCAGTGCGGTTGATCACACGACTGCGGCGTTGAACCGACGCCCCTGTGGCGACGTCCTGGCTTTGGGGATCACACTTTCCAGGCGTGATGCGCCCTGATGTGTAGCGTTAAAGTTTTACGTGTGGCTGCTGAACGTGATTCAGACGCGAATTTTGTCCGGTCGCAGGCTGGTGATACGCAGTTTCCCCGCTTCGGCTGACACGGATTCGTGATTTACTCTGCGCTCCAGATCGCATCCCAAGGAGACATCCCATGAACAAAACAACAGCGTGGCTGGCAGCCATCGCACTCGCAGCCCTGTCGCACGCCAGTCATGCACAGTTGCTGATCGGCCAGACCGCGGGCTTCACCGGCCCGGTGGGCGCTGGCGTGAAAGAAACCACCGAAGGCGCCAAGCTCTACATCGACGCCATCAATGCCAAAGGCGGCGTCGGCGGCCAGAAGATCGAGCTGGTGTCGCTGGACGACAAGTTCGACCCCAAGCTCGCCGCAGAAAACGCGCGCAAACTGATTGAAGAGCAGGACGTGCTGGCCATGTTCCTGACGCGCGGCACACCACACACCGAAGCCATCATCCCGTTGCTCGACAAGAACAGCGTGGCGCTGGTCGGCCCCTCGACCGGCGCGATGGTGCTGCACCAGCCCGTCAAGAAACGCATCTTCAATGTGCGCGCCACCTACCAGCGTGAGGCAGAGAAGGCCATCACGCACCTGAACTCCATGGGCATCACCCGCATCGGCATCGTGTATGCCGACGACAGCTTCGGGGCCGATGGTGTGGCCGGTGCGCAGAAAGGTCTGACAACCGCCAAGCTCAATGCCGCCGTGCTGGAAAAGTTTGACCGCAGCAAGCCCGACTTCGGACCGATTGCGCCCAAGCTGGTGCAGGCGAATGTGCAGGCGGTGATGATGGTCGCTTCCGGTCAGGCGGTGGCCGATGGCATCAAGGCCTTCCGTGCGGCCGGCTCGGGTGCGCAGATCGTCACGCTGTCGAACAACGCGTCGGGCGGCTTTGTGAAAAGCCTAGGCGAGAACGCACGCGGCGTGATCGTCACGCAGGTGTTTCCGTACGAGCGCTCCATCGCTTACCCGATGGTGAAAGAGGCGCAGGATCTCGCCAAGGCCAAAGGGCAGAACGACGTGAGCCCCGCCATGCTGGAAGGCTTTGCCGCCGCCAAGGTGCTGGTCGAAGCACTGCGCCGCGCAGGCCCCAAACCGACGCGCGACAAGATCCAGACCGCTCTGGAAGGCATGCGCAAGATCGACATCGGTGGCCTTGAAGTGAACTACTCCGCCGAGGACCACACCGGCCTCGACTTCGCCGACCTGTCCATCATCGGAACAGACGGAAAATTCAAACGCTGACCCGACAATCAGGGCAAACACTTGCTGGGGCTTTCCCTAGTAAATCCGGGCAAACGGCGCTTTTCCGGCGCTTTTGGCGCTGACTTTCAGGGTTAGCCCTTAGCGTTTCGATTTCACTGATTTTTACGTCAGTTAGCGGTCAGTATCTTCTTTGACATTACCGACACCTGTACTCATCAGGGTGGAACCCGGAGTGTCATGCTGCTACTGATCATTGTGTTGAAAAGCCTTATCGAACTGTCGCTGATGTTCATCGTCGGGCGGTTCCTGCTGGGGCTGCTCGCCGGCGCCAAACGCGACACCAATGTGTTCTGGCAACTGCTGGACGTTGCCGCCAAGCCTGCGCTGTGGATCACACGGCGCATCAGCCCCCGCTTCATCCTCGACCAGCACATCCCGCTGGCCGCAGCCAGCTGGCTGGTCATGGCCTGGGTGCTGGTGGTCAAGCTCAAGATTGACATGTGCCTGCAGGGAGGCGCCGTGGTATGTCAGTGACCCACAAGCACCCCCCCTCACCCGCACTCGGTTTCTGGGACGGCTTCACCCGCCGCTGGACCGCCAAGGTCTACCTGCTGCTCGGCATGCGTGCACGCGCCATGGAGGTGTTCCAGGACATCCTCTCGCTGGCGCCCGATGACGTGCAGGCCCTCAACAGCTTGGGCTATGACGCACTGAACACCGGCCACCCCGCGCAGGCCCTTCCCTATTTTGAAAAAGTGGCGCAGCTCGCGGAGTCGTCCAACGCGCACTTCAATGTGGCCTTCACCTGCGAAATCCTGGGCCGCCTCGACGAGGCCGAGCGCCGGTTTCGCGCCGCCATCGCACTGGAAGAAAAAATGGACCGCGCCTGGTACGGACTGGGCCTGGTGCTGGTGCGGCAGCGCCGCATGGAAGAGGCGGTGGTGGCACTGAAGAAGAACACCCAGCTCCAGCCCATGAGTCCGTTCGGCTGGTACCAGCTGGCGCGGGTTCATGTGGAGCTCAATGAGCCAGAAAAAGCAACCACAGTCATTCGGCACCTTCAGGGCTTTGAGCCCAAGGTGGCCGCACAGCTGCGGCGAGAAACCGGCCTGGGTGGGCCGGTCTAGAAACAGCATCGGAACAGGAACGCCCCGTTTCGGGTTGGCAAAGTCAATCGCGAGGTCACTCGTGATTCAGTTGGTTAGGTAGGCGGTTGGATCGGGAAAGGCGCATTTGATGTTGAAAGAACCCACAAGGTTTTTTCAAGGCGCTGTTGGGCAGAAGGCCATGGCCGGAAGCAGCAACAACACAAAATGCATTTCATTCATTAGAAAATACTGGAGCAAAGCAATGCAACTTACTGCAAAGCATCATGAGTATTGGCGCAAAACGCTAAACATCACCGGCATCCTGCTGGCGGTCTGGTTTGTCGTCACTTTCGTCCTGGCGTATTACGCCAAATCACTGACGTTCAGCTTTTTTGGCTGGCCATTTTCGTTCTGGGTCGCAGCACAGGGTGCACTGGTGGTTTACTGCCTGATCATCTGGTTCTATGCGCGCTACATGAACAATCTGGACAATGAATACGGCGTCGCCGAAGGAGACGAATAATGTTCGGCACCGGTGCACAGTCGCAAAAAGACTTTAAAAAAGGCCTGAACAAGGTCTATACCTTCTACACCGGGGGCTTCCTGGCCTTCGTGGTGATTCTGGCCATTCTTGAGCAGATGGGCCTGCCCCGCGCCTGGATCGGCTACCTGTTCCTCGCCGGCACCGTGTTCCTGTACGCCGGTATCGGTGTGATGAGCCGGACCAACGATGCAGCCGAATACTACGTTGCCGGCCGGCGCGTGCCTGCGATCTACAACGGTATGGCAACCGGCGCTGACTGGATGTCGGCTGCCTCGTTCATCGGCCTGGCGGGAACGCTCTACCTGACCGGCTTCGGCGGTCTGGCGTTCATTCTGGGCTGGACCGGCGGTTACTGCCTGGTGGCCCTGTTTCTTGCGCCCTACCTGCGCAAGTTCGGCCAGTTCACCATCCCGGACTTTCTGGGTGAGCGCTTTGAAGGCAACCTTCCCCGCCTGATTGGTGTGGTCGGCGCCATCCTGTGCTCCTTCACCTATGTGGTGGCACAGATTTACGGCGTGGGCCTGATCACGGCACGTCTGACGGGTCTGGCTTTCGAAGTGGGTATTTTCGCGGGTCTCGCCGGTATTCTGGTTTGCTCGTTCCTCGGCGGCATGCGTGCGGTGACCTGGACCCAGGTGGCCCAGTACATCATCCTGATCGTGGCTTACCTGATCCCTGTGGTGTGGTTGTCGGTGAAGCACACCGGCATGCCAATTCCCCAGGCTGTGTACGGCTACACCCTCGAGAAGGTCACGGCCAAAGAAGAACTGCTGCTGAAGGACCCGAAAGAGCTGGAAGTCCGTGGCATCTTCAAGGCACGCGCTGATGAAGCAGTGGCCAAGCTCAAGGACGTGCCTGCAGCACTGGCCGCCGACAAAGCAGCTGCCCAGAAGAAGGTCGACGACCTGAAAGCAGCCAACGGCCCCGTGGCCGAGATTCAGGCCGCAGAAGCAGCGCTTGCCGCACTGCCGAAAGACGTCGCGGCCGCAACCGTGGCCTACAACGCGGCGCGCACCAGCAACACGGCTCGCTCCAATCCGCCGCTGCGCCATGCAGAACCTTACCCGGGCAAGGACGAAGCCGCGCAGAACGTTGCACGCAAGAACTTCCTGGCGCTGGTGTTCTGTCTGATGATTGGTACCGCTGCCCTGCCACACATCCTGATGCGCTACTACACCACCCCGTCGGTGAAAGAAGCGCGTGAGTCTGTCAGCTGGTCGCTGTTCTTCATCTTCCTGCTCTACTTCACGGCGCCTGCGCTGGCCGTGCTGGCCAAGTTCGAGGTCTACACGATCCTGGTCAACACACCGTTCGACAAGTTGCCGGAATGGATTGCACGATGGAGCGCGGTCGACAAGTCGCTGCTGTCAGTGGTTGACGTCAACAAGGACGGCATCCTGCAACTGGCTGAAATGTCGATTGGTGGTGACATCATCGTGCTGGCAACGCCTGAAATCGGTGGCCTGCCCTACGTGGTATCTGGCCTGGTGGCTGCCGGTGGTCTGGCTGCTGCGCTGTCAACGGCCGACGGCCTGTTGCTGACGATTGCCAACGCGCTGTCGCACGACGTGTACTACAAAGTGCTGGACCCCAATGCATCGACCGCACGCCGCGTGCTGGTGTCAAAGGTCCTGCTGCTGGTAGTGGCCCTGGCTGCTGCTTACGTGGCGGCACAGAAACCGGCGGACATTCTGTTCCTGGTGTCTGCTGCGTTCTCGTTCGCTGCTGCGACCTTCTTCCCGCCACTGGTGCTCGGTATCTTCTGGAAGCGGGCCAACAAGTGGGGCGCCTCCCTGGGCATGGTGGCAGGTCTGGGCGTGACCTTCTACTACATGATCACGACGCAGCCTTGGCTGTACCGCCTGACCCACGGCACGGCACTGACGCCTGAAGTCCTGAAGGCCAACACATGGTGGGACATTGCACCCATCTCTGCAGGCCTGTTCGGAGTGCCGGTCGGCTTCGCGGTGATCATCATCGTGTCGCTGCTGACCAAGGCACCGGGCAAGAAGATCCAGGAGCTGGTGGAGCATGTGCGCTTCCCGAGCCTGGACGGTGGCAAGCCCTCTGCCGGCAGCGCTGCACACTGAGTGAACTGCTGAGTCAACGGCCCTCCCGG
>CALSAU010000160.1:0-5598 GCA_943372985.1 Polaromonas sp. YR568
CGCTGACGCTGTTGACACCGCGCAGACCGAGGCCACGGACGGTGGCGCGGTGCGATTCCTTGGTGCCAATCGGGCTGCGAACCAGCTGGACTTTGACTTTGGTTTCTTTGGTCATTTCAATGCTCCTCAAAGCTCAGCGATTAGCCGAAGATTTCTTCGACTGATTTGCCACGCTTGGCTGCAATTTCAGAGGCAGTGGTGGAGTTGTTCAGGGCGTCCATGGTGGCGCGCACCATGTTGTACGGGTTACTAGAACCATGGCTCTTGGCCACGATGTCGGTGATACCCATGACTTCGAAAACAGCGCGCATCGGGCCGCCGGCGATGATGCCGGTACCTTTGGGAGCCGGCGCCATCATGACGCTGGCAGCACCCCAATGGCCGAACACATTGTGGTGGATCGTGCCGTTCTTCAACGAGACCTTGGTCATGTTGCGACGCGCTTCTTCCATCGCCTTCTGCACGGCAGCTGGCACTTCTTTCGATTTGCCCTTGCCCATGCCGACGCGGCCGTCGCCATCACCGACCACCGTGAGTGCGGCGAAACCGAGAATACGGCCACCCTTCACCACTTTGGTCACGCGGTTGACCGCGATCATCTTTTCCTTCAGACCATCGTCTGGAGCGTCGTTTTGCGATTTAGCTTGAAACTTAGCCATACTTAATTCCAGTCTGCTTAGAACTGCAAACCAGCTTCGCGTGCCGCATCAGCCAGCGCCTTGACGCGGCCGTGGTACGCAAAACCGGCGCGATCAAACGCCACTTTTTCAACACCTGCTGCTTTTGCCTTGATGGCAATGCGCTTGCCAATGGCCTGCGCAGCAGCAACGTTTCCACCCTTGCCAGAGGCCCCGATTTCCTTGCGGACTTCGGCTTCTGCGGTGGAGGCGGCAGCCAGGATCTTGGTGCCGTCGCCAGAAATCACGCTGGCGTAGATATGCAGATTGGTACGGTTCACCGTCAGACGGGCAACGCCTTGCGTGGCAATGCGGATACGGGTCTGGCGTGAACGACGAAGGCGCTGCTCTTTTTTGGTCAACATGATGCAGCTCCTTATTTCTTCTTGGTTTCTTTGATCGTGATCTTCTCATCCGCATAACGGATGCCCTTGCCCTTGTAAGGCTCGGGAGGACGCACGGCCCGCACTTCAGCAGCGATCTGGCCGACGCGCTGGCGGTCGGAACCCTTGATCACCACCTCGGTGGGGGTCGGGGTGGCGACGGTGATGCCAGCGGGCATGTCCATGATCACGGGGTGCGAATAACCCACGGTGAGGTTCAGCTTGGCGCCTTGCGCCTGGGCCTTGTAACCCACGCCGATCAGGCTGAGCTTTTTCTCGAAACCCTTGGTCACGCCAGTCACCATGTTGTTCACGAGCTGACGCATCGTGCCACTCATGGCGTTGGCTTCACGGGAGTCGTTGGCAGGCACAAAGGTGAGCTTGCCAGCGTCGATCTTGACGGTGACCAGTGCGTTCTGCGCCAGAGCCAATGCACCGAGGGTGCCCTTGACGTTGATCTGGTCTTCCTTGATGGCGACGTCCACACCCTGTGGGACGGCGACCGGCATTTTTCCTACACGAGACATTTCAGTTTCTCCTCAATGCCGCCGTTTAGGCCACGTAGCAGAGCACTTCGCCACCGATACCGGTAGCGCGCGCCTTGCGATCAGTCATCACACCCTGGGGGGTGGTGACAATTGCCACGCCGAGGCCATTCATGACCTGGGGAATGGCGCCATGGCCCTTGTACACACGAAGACCTGGGCGGCTGACGCGCTCGATACGCTCAATCACGGGGCGGCCTGCGTAATACTTCAGGGCAATTTCCAGCTGGGACTTGCCTTCATCGGTCTTGACGGAGAAGCCATCGATGTAGCCCTCATCCTTCAGGACCTGCGCAATGGCAACCTTGACTTTTGACGACGGCACCTGCACGACGGCTTTTTCAACCATCTGTGCATTGCGGATGCGCGTCAGCATGTCGGCGATAGGATCACTCATACTCATTTTGTGGTTCTCCTATGCTTACCAGCTTGCCTTGGTGATACCAGGGATATCACCAGCAAATGCGAGTTCACGGATCTTGGCGCGGGCCAGACCGAACTGACGGAACGTGCCACGCGGGCGACCGGTGATCGAGCAGCGGTTGCGCTGACGGGTCGGGTTCGCGTTGCGGGGCAACTTCTGGAGCTCGAGGCGGGCCAGTTGACGCTCTTCGTCGGAGCGCTTGGCGTCGTTGGACGTTGCCTTGAGTTCAGCGTATTTCTTGGCGAACTTGGCGGCGAGTTTCTCGCGCTTGAGTTCACGTTGCAGCAGAGCTTGTTTTGCCATCTTGCGCCTTCAGTTCTTGAACGGAAAACGGAAGGCGGTGAGGAGCGCCTTGCACTCTTCATCGGTCTTGGCCGTCGTGGTGATACTGATATTGAGACCGCGCAGGGCATCCACCTTGTCGTACTCAATCTCGGGGAAAATGATCTGTTCCTTGACGCCGATGTTGTAGTTGCCGCGGCCATCAAAGGCCCGACCGGAAATACCACGGAAGTCACGCACGCGCGGCAGGGCCACGGTGACGAAACGGTCCAAGAACTCATACATCTGAACGCCGCGCAGGGTGACCATGCAGCCAATCGGCAGGTCTTCGCGGATCTTGAAACCGGCGATGGCCTTCTTGGCTTTGGTGACGACGGGCTTCTGGCCAGCGATCTTGGCCATGTCGCCCACGGCGTTGTCCATGACCTTCTTGTCGGCGACGGCCTCGCTCACACCCATGTTGAGCGTGATCTTGGTGATGCGTGGAACCTGCATCGGCGAGGTGTACCCGAACTTTTCCATCAGGCTCGGGGCGATTTTTTCGCGGTATTGCTGTTGCAAGCGTGCCATGTTATGCAGCCTTAATTTCTTCGCCGCTGGACTTGAAGACGCGCACTTTGGTGCCGTCTGCCAGGAGCTTGATGCCCACCCGATCCGCCTTGCCGGTGGACGCATTGAAAATGGCCACATTGGACTGGTGAATCGGCATGCTTTTCTCGACGATGCCGCCGGTGGTGCCTTTGAGGGGGTTGGGCTTGGTGTGTTTCTTCACCAGGTTGATCCCGTCCACCAGCACGTGGCTGTCGTCCTTGCGCAGCGAAATCTTGCCGCGCTTGCCTTTGTCGCGACCTGCGATCACGATGATCTCGTCGCCTTTGCGAATCTTGTTCATGGCGCGTCCTTACAGAACTTCAGGAGCCAGGGACACGATCTTCATGAACTTCTCGGTGCGCAGCTCGCGCGTGACCGGTCCGAAGATGCGGGTGCCGATGGGCTCCAGCTTGGCGTTAAGCAACACAGCTGCGTTGCCATCGAATTTGACGAGCGAACCGTCGCCGCGGCGGATGCCCTTGGCGGTACGGACCACCACAGCACTGTAAACCTCGCCTTTTTTGACGCGGCCACGCGGAGCGGCTTCTTTGATGCTCACCTTGATGACATCACCAACGCTGGCGTACCGGCGCTTGGATCCGCCCAGCACCTTGATGCACATCACGGATTTGGCACCCGTGTTGTCAGCAACATCGAGTTTGGATTGCGTTTGAATCATGTATTTAGTCCCAACTTGCACCGGGCGCCACCCGCAGAAACTGCGAGCTGCCATCCAGTCAGTCTTGGGCCCGTCGTCCACACTGCAAACCACTTGCAATGCTTCCAATTAGGCTGTTTAGAGTCAGATTTCTCCGCTTTTCTCAAGCGAAGCCCTCGACTATAACCGAACTCTGGCGGGTCGTCAACAAGCCCAAGCAGTCAAATGCACAAGTTGTGCGGAGAAGCTAAAAAGAAGCCGTCAGGACTGTCCCGGGAGGTGCAGATACTGGCCGCACAGGGCCAAAAAGGCGTCGAGCTGCGGGTCCACGCCGGTTTCTTCGCGCAGGATGGCCGCCACTGCGGGCGCCAATTCGCGCGCCAGGGCGGCGTCCAGAAACAGCAGCCGCGAACGCCGGGCCAGAACATCCTCAACGCAGCGGGCGTACTCAAACCGCGCCGCAAACCGGACCATGGCTTCGCTCAGCCACCCGCCCAGCAATCGGTCGGTGCCGGGCAGTGCCTCCACAGCACCAGACTCGCTGCCGTACAGATGCAAGCCCGGCGGTGCGCTGATTTTCACGCTTGACGTTCTGGCGCCGACCAACGGGAGGTGAGCGGTCACTGCGCCAGAATCCCTTTGCAGCAAGCCAGCCTCCATGCAACGCTCCAGCACATCCACCGCCATCGCCCGGTACGTGGTCCACTTGCCGCCGGTCACGGTGACCAGTCCACTCTTGCTCACCAGCACCGTGTGTTCCCGCGACAGTGCCTGCGTGCTGCCAGCGTCCTCATCGGGCGGCTTGACTAGCGGGCGCAGGCCAACCCAGACGCTCTTGATGTCGGCCAGCCCCGGCGCACGCCGCAGGTAGCGGCCCGATTCGCGCAGGATGAAATCGACCTCCTCTGCAAAGGCCAGCGGTTCGCGGGCCAGGTCATGCCTCGGTGTGTCGGTGGTGCCCAGGATGACCTTGCCCAGCCAGGGCACGGCAAACAACACCCGGCCATCGATGGTCTTGGGGATCAGCATGGCATGGTCAGTCGGCAGGAACTCGCGGTCCACCACCATGTGCACGCCCTGGCTGGGCGCCACCATGGGCCGGGTTGGCCGGCTGATGGCCTCGCCGTCCTGCATCCGGAACTGGTCCACCCACACGCCGGCCGCGTTCACCACGCAGCGCGCACGCAGCTCGAAGACCTGGCCCGACTCCTCGTCCCGGACCTGGAGGCCCACCACCTTGCCGCACTCGTGCACCAGACCCGTGGCCGCACAGTAATTCACCAGCAACGCACCCCGTGCGGCGGCTGTGCGGGCCAGGGCGAGTGCCAGCCGCGCATCGTCGAACTGGCCATCCCAGTACTTGACGCCGCCCTGAAGACCGTCGGGCTGCACCGTCGGCAGCAGCCCCAGCGTCTCCTGCCGGTTGAGGAATTCGGTTGCACCCAGCGCGGCTTTTCCGGCCAGGGCGTCGTACATCTTCAGGCCGATGCCGTAAAACGGCTTCTCCCAGAAGCGATAGGAGGGCATCACAAACGCCAGCGGCTGCGCCAGATGCGGCGCGTTGGCCAGCAACATGGATCGCTCGTGCAGGGCTTCGCGCACCAGCGCGATGTTGCCCTGCGCCAGGTAACGCACGCCGCCGTGGACCAGCTTGGTGGCACGCGACGAGGTGCCCTTGGCAAAGTCATGCGACTCCACCAGCACCACCGAAAGACCTCGCGCGGCAGCGTCCAGCGCCACCCCCAGGCCCGTGGCGCCGCCGCCGATGACCGCCATGTCGTACTGACAGGGCGCGGCCAGACGCCGCATCAAGGCCGCGCGGTCGGTCAGCACGGGGGCATCGGCAGCGGTGTTGCGGGACGCGTCCATGGGCAATCGGCTGGGGTGTTGGTGGGACTTGAAAAGGATGACGTGCCAGGCGGGCGGCGCTGCACAGTCCCGCTACTGTAGCGGTGAACGCAGCTATCGCATTGACGCACACGTGAACGCAGACTTCGGTACAGGGCCACCCGGCGTTTTCCCTGCCGGGTAAAAACAC
>CALSAU010000161.1:0-5549 GCA_943372985.1 Polaromonas sp. YR568
AAAGGCGGCAATGTCCGGAATGCCGGGATGGAAAGGCTGCGCGATCATGCCTCGCTCCGCCCTTACGGCTGCTGTGCCTTCCATTCGCCTGGCCAGCGTCGGCGGAGGCGCTGCCGTCTCCGCCGCTGAATCGCTGGACTGACGCGGCACCAGCACCTGGCGCGCGTCAGGCAGCACGGCAGGGATGAATGTGCCCGATTTCTCTCGCCCGATCAGATAGCCCTCGGACTTGAGCTGCTCGTAGGCCTGGGCCACGGTGGTGCGTGACACGCCCAACTCGGTGGCCAGGTTTCGGGTGGCTGGCATGCGCATGCCCGGCTTGATGCACCCCGAAATGACAAATTCACGCAAGGCCTGAAACAGCTCACGGCCGATCGGTGTGCGGCTGTCGCGAGACAGGTTCAGCCCTGGAAGTAGCGCGCCTGAGCTTTGTCGGGCCATATGAAGCTCCTGTTACCCACGGATTCTGGCCTTTCAATATATTCGATTCTGGCCATATCGGACAGTCCAGAATTTAATTAGGATGCACTTCAATGATGTCTATCCCGGCCATTTCCCACACCGACCAGCCCTCTCCGGGCTACCTGCCGTTCCGCGCTGAAGTCGCGCCCCCTGCGCGTCCCCTGCCTCGCGGCGCTTGCGACTGCCACTTCCACATTTTTGAGCCCGGCGCCGCCCAGGACATGCCGTTTCCCTTTCAGGAGCCCCGCAGCTACACGCCGACCCAGGCCCCACTGGCCGCGTACCGCGCGATGGCCAACGCCCTCGGTCTGGAACGCGCTGTTCTGGTGCACCCCAGTGTGTATGGCAGGGACCACACCAGCTTCGAGCACTGGCTGAAACTGTGTGGCGACTGGATGCGTGGCGTGGCCGTGGTCTATCCGGACACACCCATCGCCGACATCGAACGCTGGCATGCACTCGGTACCCGTGGCACGCGCTTCAATGCCTTGTTTGAGGGCGGCGTGTCCGCGCAGGCGCTCACGCGTATCGTTGATCGCGTACGTGACTTTGGCTGGCACTTTCAGGTGCTGATGGATGTCTCGCGCGACCCGCAGCAGGTACTGGCCTTCGCCGACTTCGGCGTACCGCTGGTCGTGGACCATTGCGGTCACGTTCCAGCCGATCAGGCTCTCGGCAGTGCCGGATTTCAAAACCTGTTGGCGCTGGTGCGCGAAGGGCGAGCATGGGTGAAACTCTCCGGCCTCTACCGGCTGACCAGCCAGCGCAGCGGCTTTACAGACACCTTGCCGCTCGTTGAAGCATTGCTGCGGGCGAACCCCGGCCAGCTGGTCTGGGGCAGCGACTGGCCGCACCCTGCCATTGCGCCGCCGATGGTTGACGACGGAGACCTCATCCATGCCCTGCTGGATGCCTGCAGCGACGCAGAACTCCAGCAAGTGCTCGTTGACAACCCCAGCAGGCTGTACTGGGCGCAGTGAACAGAAAACCGCCACCCGTGTCATTACTATTAAAGGAGACAACCATGAACCGTCGATCCAAGCTGCACACCCTTCTGGCACTGACCGCCAGCCTTTGCCTGAGCGTCACCGGGCCAGCGCTGGCGCAAGCCCCTACCGTCATCAAGCTCGGATGGACCACATCCGACGGCGCGCAAGACCCCTATGCCTCCGGTGCCAGGGCTTTCCAGAGCGCAGTAGAGCGCGAAACGCGCGGCTCAGTACAGGTACAACTGTTCCCCAATCGCCAACTCGGCGATGAACGCCAGATGCTCGAAGGCATGCGCTTCGGTACCGTGGATGCGGGCATCATCACCAACGCGGTGATTGCCCAGCTGGAGCCGGCCTTCAGCGTGAACGACCTGCCCTTTCTTTTCGCCAATGAAGCGCAAGCGCACAAGGTTCTCGATGGTGCCGTCGGGGCCAACCTGTCCAAACGCCTCTCGACCAAAGGCATCGTCGTGTTGGGCTACATGGAGGGCGGGTTCCGCAACATGATCAACAACAAGCGGCCGGTCAACACGCCCGGCGATGTGGCGGGCGTGAAGTACCGCGTGATGCAGAACCCGGTCTTCATTGACATGTTCAACAGCCTGGGTGGCTCCGCGGTTCCCATGGCATGGGGGGAAACCTTCACGGCCGTACAACAGGGCACCATCGACGGCCTGGAAATTCCGCTGGCAGTGATTGACGCCAACAAGTATTTCGAAGTCACCAAATTCCTCTCGCTCACCAATCACACTTACTCCATGATCGGTCTGGTGATGAGCAAACGGACCATGGACAAGCTGACGCCCGAGCAGCGCACCGCTGTCTTGAGTGCAGCCAAAAGCGCGACTGCCGTACAACGCCAGGTTTCGTTGGCTGACGCCAGAGCCACTGTCAGCAAGTTGGAGAAGAACGGCATGAAAATCAACACCGTGGCCGATGTCGGCGCCTTCCGCAAGAGCGTAGCCCCGGTTTACGACAAGTTCCGCAAGAGTGAGGCAGGCCCGTTGCTGGAGCAGGTGCTCGCCGCCGTGAAGTAACAACCCAACTTGCCATGCCTTGAAAACCAACATGAGTGACCTTGCACGCCGTTCACTGGATCAGTTGACCGGTGTGCTCAGGGTTGTGATCGTGGCACTGGCAGTTCTGATGCTGGTGTCGCTGTCACTGCAGGTGGTGATGCGCCTTGTTTTTAACGAAGCACTGAGCTGGAGCGAAGAGCTCGCCCTGGGCTGCTTCGGCTGGGTGATGATGCTGGCCATCGCCGTGGGCGTGCGCGACGCGATCCATGTGCGCATGGACCTGCTGGTCGACCAGTTGCCACCCTCTTTGCAGCGGGCAGTCGAGGTGCTGGTATCGCTTGGCATCGCCGGACTGGGCGTGTTTGTGACCTGGGCTGGCGTGCGCTACGTGGTGGATTCCTTCGGAACCACGTCGGCGGCCATCGGCTACCCCATCGCATTCCTGTATGCCAGTGCGCCAACAGGCGGTGCGTTGATCGCCATCTTTGCGCTTGAACGTGCCTTGATGGGTCCGGCTCCTTCAGCCCCGCCTGACGCCAAGTAAAGACCAGCGCCCAAGATGTCCACCACTGCATTGATTCTGACGGCCGGTTTTGCTGGACTCGTCATTCTCGGCTTTCCTTTCGCTTTCGCGATCGGGCTGTGCGTGCTGGCGGCAATCGTCGCGGCCGGCATCGAGCCCATGCTGCTGCCGCAGACCATGGTGGCTGGCACGCAGAGCTTCAGCCTGCTGGCCATTCCCTTCTTCATGCTGGCTGGCGAGCTGATGAGTGCGGGCGGTTTGTCGCAGCGGCTGGTGCGCGTTGCGGACGTCTTCGTACGCCACCTGCCTGGCGGCATGGGCTGGGTGGTCATCGTGGCGGCCCTGGTGTTTGCCGCCGTGAGTGGATCAGCTCCCGCAACCACGGCAGCGATTGGCGCGGTGATGATCCCGGCCATGATTGAACGCGGCTACAGCGCCGCCTACGCCACCGCCCTGACCGTGAGCGCAAGTGTTCTGGCGCCGTTGATACCGCCGTCGATTGCGTTTGTCATCTGGGGCGTCATCGCCGAGCAGTCCATCGCCAAGCTCTTCCTCTCGGGCGTGCTGCCCGGGCTGCTGATGGCTGCTGGCCTGGCCGTCATCGTGACCATCCAGGCTTTGCGTGAGAAGCGACCACGCGAGACACGCGCAACGGCAGTCGAAGTGAAAGCCGCGCTGCGCGAAGGCATCTGGGCCCTGCTGGCACCTGTGGTGGTGCTGGGGGGAATCTACGGCGGCGCGTTCACGCCCACAGAAGCGGCGGTGGTGGCTTGCCTCTATGCCCTGTTCGTCGGTGGCGTGATTGAAAGGCGTCTGAAGTGGAGCCACTTACCGGCTGTTATTGGCCGTGCGATGTCCCTCAGCGCCATCGTGATGGCCATCGTGGCTGTTTCCACTGGCTTTGGTTTTCTGGTGGCGCAGGAGCAGATGGCCACCAAGCTCGCAGCCTGGTTGGGTGCCAACATCCATGAGAAATGGATCATGCTGGCTGCGCTCAACATTGGATTCTTCGTGCTCGCCGCAGTGATGGACGAGATCGCCATCATGGTGATCCTCGGCCCGATGCTGATTGCCATCGCCAATCAGTTCGGGGTGGACCCCATCCACTTCGGCGCCATGATCGTCACCAATGTAGCCATTGGAATGGCTGCGCCGCCCATCGGCTACTGCCTGTTCGTGGGCATGGCCATCAGCGGATTGAAGCTTTGGCCGGTGGCGCGCGCGATCATGCCCTTCATCGTGATGATGCTTGTGGTGTTGATGCTGGTGACCTATGTGCCAACCTTCGCGCTGGCGCTGGTGAAGTGATGTGCGTCTATCAACAATCTGAGGAATCAGACGCTGGTTCGCCATCCTGATCAGCGCTTGGGGCAGAAACCCCAGCCGCGATGCGGCGCACGCCACATCACCGAATCAGTCCGGTACCCCCATTAGCTGGATTACCGTACCAAGCTGGCCACTGCCCGGCTGCGACAGTGGCCAGATCAGGTGGGATGACGCCGGGTTGCCAAATTAACGGCCGTAATAGACCTGTCCATACCCGGGGCCATACACCGGACGCGGGCCCTGCACGTAGTAGCCGCCATGGCCACCACGTTTGCCGTGGTTTTTCTTCCAGCCGTGCGGGTGGCCGTAGTAGACCGGGGCAGGTTGCACATAGACAGGACGCGGCTGGTAATACACCGGTGCGGGCTGGTAGTACACAGGCGCAGGCTGCACATACACCGGCGGGCTGTACACCGGGTAGGCGTTGGTCACACCGACAGCCACGCCCGGAACACCAATGCCGATGGAAAACGACACGTTGTCACGGGCTTGGGCTGCTCCTGCAAAGCCCATGGCGGCGACGGCCAGGACGGCCGCTGTGCCAGCAAGGGCGCGGGAGCGGTTGGCTTTGAGGGATAAGTTCATCAGGTTCTCCTTAAGCGGGCAGGAAGTACCCACGTGTCAATTAAACGCACGGTGCCCGTAACCGCATACCGGATGCACAGTGAAGACCGTAGCGAAACGTAACCTTCTGCCCGTAGCCCTAAAATCAATCAATGAGCTCCCCCACCCCCTCTGCGACCCCTTCAGCGACCACCGACAAAGACCCCGGCAAAGAGGGCACCAAGCCCAGCAACTTCCTGCGCCAGATCATCGAAAAAGACCTGACCGAAGGCACCTACGCCAGCCGCCACTGGGGCGGCAGTCCCGGCGACGCCGCCCACCACGCCGCCGGCCAGCCCGACCCGGCCAAAGTGCGCCTGCGCTTTCCGCCCGAGCCCAATGGCTACCTGCATGTGGGCCATGCCAAGAGCATTTGCCTGAACTTCGGCCTGGCGCGCGACTACGGCGGCGTGTGCCACCTGCGCTTTGACGACACCAACCCCGAAAAAGAAGACACCGAATACGTCGACAGCATCATCGACGCGGTGAAGTGGCTGGGTTTTGACTGGGTGCAATTGGGCCAGCCCGCCGGCAGCGCCAAGCCCTACCAGGCCAGCGACTACTTTGACTTCATGTACCGCGCAGCGGAATACCTCATTGAATCAGGCAACGCGTATGTGGACGAAC
>CALSAU010000162.1:0-5548 GCA_943372985.1 Polaromonas sp. YR568
ACACCCAGGCGTTCGCTGATTTCGGTTTCGGTGAAGCGGTCGCCCGGCACCAGCTTGAAGGCGGCCACATCACGCTTGAGCTGCTGGTACACCTCTTCAGCGCGCGAACGGCGGGCGGGGGCGATGCTGGCCTCGGGCGTGGCGATGTGGGCAGATGTCATGGCTTGCAGAGGATAAACCTGCCGTGGTGCTGTTGGGCCTTCGCGGCGCTCAAGCCAGCAGACTCACATGGGCCGCCACCACGCGCCAGCCTTCGGGCATGCGCACCCAGGTCTGGCTCTGGCGGCCGGTCTTGGCGCTGCCGGTGCGCTGGAATTCGACATTCGCCGTGGCCATGTCGCGGCCATAGGTGGTGATGACGGTCTTGAGCAGGGTGCGATCCAGCCCCTGTGCGGGCCGGCCGGCGCGGAAGGCCTGAATCTCGTCGTAACCATAGAGGTTCTCGGTGGCGCCGTAGCGCAACGTGTGCGAGCTGTTCCAGAACAGCTCATCGAGCACCGCCACGTCGTTGCTGGTCAGCGCCTTTTCGTAGCGCGCAAACTGCACGGTGACTTCTGCCAGTACGTCAGGCAGGTTGATGGCAAGTGGGGTGAGCGCTGGCGATGTCATGTCAATCCTTGGGGTGTTCGCACGGTGGCCACACCGGCATTGCCCAGTATTCTCGCTGCGCGAAACGCCAGGTCTTCGCGCCACGGTGCGGCGATCAGTTGTACGCCGATGGGCATGCCGCCAGTTCCGTCTGGCCACATCGGTGCCGTCACAACAGGGCAGCCGGCAAATGAAATCGGCTGCGTCAGCAAACCCATGGCGGCGCGGCAGGGCTGGCGGGTGCCATTGAGGTCCAGCCATTCGGTGCCGATGACGGGGGCGCTCACCGGGGTGGCAGCGGTGACCAGCACATCCCAGTGCTGGAACAAGGCATTGACCTTGTCGCGGTAGCTGCGGCGAAAGCGCTGGGCGCGCAGGTACCAGTCCACCGGTTGCAGGGCACCAGCGGTGAAGCGGTCCACCGACAGCGGCTCAAACTCTTCGGGGCGTTGCCGCAGGTCGTCGAGGTGCAGGCTGCTGCCTTCGCTGGCGGTGATGATGAAAGCGGCGGCGCGGGCCAGTGCGGCGTCGGGCCACATCACTTCTTCGGTGGCACCCAGCGTGCGGGCAGCCAGCGCCACGACGGCGCGGGCCTCGGCGGTGGCGTGGTCGTTGAAGTAGCCGCCCAGCATGCCGATGCGCAAGCCGGATGTGCCGGCATCGTTCAGCAACGGCACCACCGGCTGCACCCGTAGCGCGTGGCAGCCCGGGTCCAGCGGGTCGGGCATCTGCAGTGCGTCGTAAGCCAGTGCCAGCCCCTCGACGCTGCTGGCCATGGGGCCGAGGTGGTCGATGCTGTAGACAAAGGGGTAGGTGCCGCGCCGCGAGAGCCGGCCGAAGGTGGGCTTGAGTCCCCACACGCCGCACAGCGAGGCCGGCACACGGATGGAGCCATTGGTGTCGGAGCCCAGCGACAGCGGCACCTGCTGTGCGGCCACCGCTGCGCCCGAGCCGCCCGACGAGCCGCCGGCAATGCGCGTCAGGTCGTGCGGGTTGTGGCAGGGGCCGTAGTGCGTGTTCTCGGTGGTGAAGCCGTAGGCGTACTCGTCCATGTTGAGGCCGCCCACCAGCACGGCGCCGGCTGCCTGCATCTGGCTCACCAGCACTGCGTCGGCGGTGGCCGGGGCGTGGCTTCGGTTGATGCGCGAGCCGGCCAGCGTGACCACGCCTTCCATGTCAAACAGGTTCTTCACTGCATAGGGCACACCCGCCAGCGGGCCGAGGGGCTGGCCGGCTGCGCGCGCGGCGTCCATCGCGGCGGCTTCACTGCGGGCGCGGGCGACGGTGCGCTCGGTGAAGGCGTTGACCCGGTCGTCGGTGGCGTCGATTCGCGCGAGGCAGTCGTCGAGCAGTTCGCGGGCGCTGACCTCACCAGTGGCCACGGCGCGGGCCATGGCGGGGGCGTCCATGGCGAGTCCTGTGGTTGTGTTCATGCCCGCGCTCATTCAGACGGAAAAGTCAGACGGGAAGGGGGCCGGGCAGAAAATCTCCACCAGCTCATCGTGGGCCTGCAGTGGCGCGGCAGCCAGCGCCGCCGCCATACCCGCCGTGCGCTGCAGGTGGATGGACACCCGCTCGGCGCGCGCGTCGTCCATCGGCATGGCGAGCAGGGCGGCGGTGCTCTTCACATAGGCCGTGACTACGGCCAGCTCAATGTCGCTCATGTGTGTGCCCTGTTGATGAATTCCATCAACGCCGAACCTCACGCTGGAAGATTTCCAGACTGCGTTTTTTGGTGGCCACAAAACTCGCTTCCGACAGCGTTTCCACAGTGCGTGGCCGTGGGTCGTTGTAAGGCAGGATTTCCGCCACACGCGTCGGGCGCTTGGTGAGCAGCAGCACCTGGTCGGCCAGGTACACCGCTTCTTCCAGATCGTGTGAGACCAGCAGCATGGTGGTGCCTGTTTTCATGAAGACTTCCTGCAGCTTCTCGCGGATGAACAGTGTCATCTCGAAATCGAGCGCCGAGAACGGCTCGTCGAGGAACAGCACCTCAGGGTTGGGCGCCAGCGCCCGCATGATCGAGGCCGTCTGCTGCTGGCCACCCGACAGCTCGTAGGGGTAGCGGTTCAGGTCGAACTTCACGTCGAACGACGCCACCAGCTCGGCCATGCGGCGGTCCACCTCGGCCTTGCTTTTGCCTTCCAGCTTGAGCGGGTAGGCAATGTTGTCGATGGTGCGCATCCACGGGAACATCGCCTCACGGTAGTTCTGGAACACGTAGCCGATCTTGGTGTCCTTGAGCGACTTGCCGTCAAACAGAATCTCGCCCGAATCAACCGGAATCAAGCCGGCAATCATGTTGATCAGCGTCGATTTGCCACAACCATTGGGCCCGAACACCGAAACGATCTTGTGCTTGGGGATGTCGAGGTCGAAGTTCTCGTACAGCGGCCAGCCGGCGAAGTACTTGGTCAGCCCACGGATGGTGATGTGCGTGCCGGCCGGGCCGGGCTTGAATGCTGGCGCAGGCACATCGGCGAAGACGGGTGCGTTGAGGACAGTGCTCATCTTCCACTCCAGTGAACAATGCGGCGCTCTGCGAGCAGGAAGGAAATGTTGAGCGCATAACCCAGCGCACCCGCCGCCAGAATAGACGCATACATGTCGCGCACATTCATCACCTGCTGCGAGTTGATGATGCGGTTGCCGAGGCCACTGTCGGCACCAATGAACATCTCGGCCACGATCACGATGACCAGCGCCATCGACACCGCCGAGCGCAGGCCGACAAAGCTGGGCTGCAGGCTTTCCCACACCAGCACGTCGCGGAAGATCTGCCAGCGTGAGGCACCCATCACGCGGGCCGCCATGACGCGCTGCTTGCGCGCATTGATCACGCCATAGGCGCTGTTGAAGATGACGATCAGCATCGAACCGAAAGCGGCAATCGCCACCTTGTTGATGTCGGAAACGCCGAAGATCATCAGGAACAGCGGGATCAGCGCTGACGACGGCGTGGAGCGGAAAAAGTCGATCAGGAATTCGACGCTGCGATAGGCCTTCTCGGAACTGCCCAGCAGGATACCCAGCGGCATGCCGACCAGCGAGGCGATCAGAAACGCCTGCACGGTGCGCCACACAGTGACGATGAAGTCGTTGAGCAGCGGCCCGCCGGCCAGGCCCTTGACCAGTGCGCCAATCGCATCGATGGGGGGCGGCAGCAGGATGGGCTTGATGAAGCCCAGGCGCACCACCAGGTCCCACAACACAAACAGCACCACCGGGCCGATGAATGGCAGAGCCTTGCTGAAGTTCATCGGCGTCCGGGGTGTGCTGGTGGCAGCGGGCGCTGTCTGCGGTGGCGCCCACGCGGTTGAAGGCAAGGCCGCTGTGGGCGGGGTGAGGTCAGGCATCACAAGACTCCTTGCCGCAAGGGCATGAAATGGTCAGTCGTCGTCGGTCGGGGGTGTGCGTGCAGCGCGCGCTCAACCCTTGTAGATCATGGTGTCGACCATCAGGCGCGAGCTGAAGATGCCCTTTTCCGAGAACAGGTCGAAGAACTTCTGGAAGTGGCCGATGTCTGCGGGCGTGAACTCGTTGTACATGGTGTAGGCGGCCAGTGGCACTTCGCTGGCCAGCGGGCCTTCGATGGGCGTGTAGCCGGTGAGGTACTTGCGCGCCTCCACCGGCTTGCTGCGCACGTAGGCCACGCCCTTGGCGTAAGCGGCGATGAACTTCTTGGCCGCGTCGGGGTTCTTCTTGATGAAGTCAGACGACAGCGATGCCGAGCCGCCGAACCAGGGCGCCATGTTGTCGCCCAGCACGTAGCGCGAGATCACGCCGGCCTCCAGCACGCGGCTGGTGCCGTTCAGGCGGCCGATGGTGCCGGTGGGCTCCAGCGTGTAGGCGCCGTCGATCTGGCCGGCGGCCAGGGCCGCCACATGCTGGCCGATGGGCAGTTCGACCACGGTGGCGCCGGTGGCACCGCCGCGCTCCAGGATGGTTTTGGCCAGCGTCACGTTCTGGATGCCCGGGCCCGAACCCACGCGCTTGCCCTTGAGGTCGGCCATCACCTTGGCGGGGCTGGCCACCGGCACGATGACTTCGTCGAGCACGTTCTTCACGTTGCTGGGGTTGGCGCAGAAGATCTTGAAGGTGCCGGGCTGGGCCAGTTCACCAATGGCCACGTTGGCCGAGCCAGTGCCGTTGGCGGTGCCGTCAGACCGACCCGAAAGCACGGCTTCCATCACCTGCTGTGCGCTGGAAAACTTCTGTGGCTCCACATCGAGGCCGGCTTCCTTGAAATACCCCAGCTCCACTGCGGCGTAAAACGGCAGGCCGGCAGCAATCGGCCAGTAACCCAGACGCACCTTGGTGGCCGCTTGCGCACGCACCAGCGCGGGTGCGCCCAGCATGCCCAGCGCGGCGCCGGCAACGGAGGTCTGCAGGATCTGGCGGCGTGTGGCGCCGGTCAGGGCGGTGGCGGTCTTGGCGGATGAGGTCATGCGGAACTCCTGTCGGGTTGGTGATGGAACCGGTGGAAGCGGGTGCCAGCAGCCGGTGCGAAGCACCAACTTGAAGCATCCATGCTTGTGTACAAGTGCACCAGCAAGACATATGCCAGCTGTTGCCGGGTGATGCCATGCATCTCCATGCACCTCCCTGTGCCTGCATGGACCTCCAGGTGACTCGGTTTGCCTATTGGCGTGTCGGTGCGGCCCGGCTGGGTCGGAGGGGACGAATGGACTGCCGCTGCGTTGGCTGTCTTTCTCCACATCAGTGCATCAGTACAAGTTAGAAAAATTACTTACGATAAAGTCATCAATAAAACAATTCGACGGGTGTTAATCGCCGGTCGCGTATCAAATACAGTTGAGAAGATGAAAACACGGCCCACTTCTGGCGCAGGCCCTCTGCAGGCGGTGCTGTTCGACGCCTATGGCACGCTGTTCGATGTTTACAGCGTCGGCCTGCTGGCAGAGCAGCTGTTCCCCGGGCAGGGGCAGGCGCTGGGCGT
>CALSAU010000163.1:0-5528 GCA_943372985.1 Polaromonas sp. YR568
GGTCGCAATGCAGCAGCAGCGTGGTACCAATGCCGACGGCCGGCCCGCAGACCGCAGCCACCAGCGGTTTCGGGAAGGTGCTGATCGCACGCAGAAAGCGGAACACCGGTGACTCGGGCGTGGACGGCGGGTTGTTCAGGAAGTCACCAATGTCGTTGCCGGCCGAGAAGATGGTCTCGTGCCCCTGAATCACCAGCACGCGCACTGAGTCGTCAGCGCGTGCACCTTCCAGCACATCGGCCATGGCCGCGTACATGGCGGCGGTGATGGAGTTTTTCTTGTCCACGCGGTGCAGCGTGAGGGTGAGCACGCCGTTGTCGGTGTGGCTGAGGATTTCGGGAATGCTGGAGGTGGTGGTGCTCATGGTGGGTCCGTGTGGGGAAAGTGATTGGCAGTCAGTGGGCAGGTATCGAAAGCAGCGGTAGCCGGTGCTTCATTCCTTGTAGATTCATTCCTTGTAGTAGACCATCTGGCTGCTCGTGGCCAGCAGTGTGCCAGCCGCGCTCCAGATCTGCGCAGTCTGGTCAAAAAATCCGTTGCTGAAAGCCTGCCCGCGCGCCTGCGCCAGCAGATAGCCGTCACCGCAGGCGGCCAGTTGCTGGCTGCTGGCATGGAAGTAGGTGGTGATGGACACCGTGCCCGCCGGCACGCGCATGGCGCGGCGCAGCCAGACGCGGGGATAGAAGGCATCGGACACGGCCGTCAGTGCGCAGAAGTCAAGCGGGCGCGGCGGGTCGTCGCGCACCCACAGCTGCGTGAGGCTGGCCTCTTCAGGCCGGTCGCCACCCTGGCAGGCGCCGTTCCAGTCGCGCGGAATCATGCCGCGCACGGCACGCATGTCGTAGCGCTGGGTCCAGGCCGAGGTCGAAAACTGCAAGCGCGGCAGTCCGCCAGGCGGGCTGACCTGCGGCATCGGCATATCGTTCACACCCCAGGTTTCGCGCCGCGCCGCAGTCACGGCGGTCGCCGTCATGATGGCATCGACCGAGGTGTCCTGCATCAGGCTGATGCGCCAGTGCTGCGTCGAGCGGTTGGTCCGCACCGGGTAGGCGACCACGGTGAACGGGCCCTCACCCATCGCAGCCGCGTAATTCACCGTCAGCGCAATCGGCTCGCCCAGCAGCGCCGGGTGCTGTAGCACGGCCTGCAACGCCGTGGCGGCTGTGGTGCCGCCAAAAGGCCCCACCATGTTCCAGTAGTCAGAGCTGCTGTGTCCGTGCCAGGTGTTCGGCTGGTCGGCCGCTGGAGTCAGGCCGATGGCGCGGTCGAAGGGGTGTGTCGCCATGGCCTCAATTGTGCGGCAGCGTGCGGTTCAAGCAGACCTCCATCGGATCTCAGGCAGTCGTGTTTGCGACGCTGCCCATACGCTCGAACATCTGCCGGGCATGCGGCCAGAGTGTCTGGCTGAACTGTTCCCTGAAGAACCCGAAGTGACCGATGCGTCGCGCTTTCACATCGGCTGGCGCGATGCGCTCCATGCTGCGCGGCGCGTTGGCATACAGGTTGATCAGGTTCTGTGTACCGCGCCAGGTCATCAGTTCGTCGTCGGTGATGGCCACCGCCTGCACCGGGAAGGTGACCTGTTCATAGCTGCGCCGCGCCGCCTCGCCTTCTGCGCCCACGCTGTATTGGGGATTCAGACACCAGCGACGCCACTGCAACATCACACCTGCGGGCACGTCGCCCACCTTGCGGAGCGAGCGCCCGGGAAAGTAGCCGCATACACGCGTGGCCAGTGGCACCAGCACGTACCAGAAATACAGCACCATGCGGCGCAATTGCGGCGCGTTGTCACGCCAGTAGCCGCTGCCTGCAGCGATGCTGACAAGCCCGCTCACCTTGTGCTGGTTGCGCAGAAAGCCCGGCAATTGCGCACCGAGGCTGTGGCCCAGCAGATAGAGCGGCGCATCCGGTAACGCAGCCTTGGCCGCATCGACCACCGCCTCGTAATCGCGCGCCCAGTCCAGCAGGTCCGCCTTGAAGCCGCGCAGGCCGCCATTCGGTGTATCCGTTGGCGAATCGCCCGAACCACGGTAATCAAAAGTGGTGACGCGAAAGCCCTGACCCGACAGCCATTCGGCGAACGGCGCGTAGTAGGACTGCTTCACGCCCATCGCACCGCCGATCACCACGCTGGTGTGGGGCGCTGACGTGGTGTCATACACCCGCAGGGAAATCTGCGCTGTTCCTGTGTTGAGCGTCTGTGTCTGCATGATTACCTCCGAACAACTGACTCAAAGACCTCGGCCTTCACGGCGTAGCGAGCGGGATGCAGTGCGAGGCGCGGGTGCCCGAAGAAAACCGGAGCGACCTTCAGGGTCGTGAGGATTTTCTTTGGGCTGCAACGACGCAATACGCCCGCGCAGTAGCCGTCACACGCGCTCGAAGATGCCGGCGGCGCCTTGTCCCATCCCCACACACATCGTCACCATGCCGCGCTTGAGCTGGTGGCGGTGCAATGCATGAATGACGGTCGCCGCGCGAATCGCGCCGGTGGCGCCCAGCGGATGGCCCAGCGCAATCGCGCCGCCCATCGGGTTGACCTTGGCCGGGTCCAGTCCCAGCGTCTGCATGACCGCTAGCGACTGGGCCGCGAAGGCTTCGTTCAGTTCAAACCAGTCGATGTCGTCCTGCCGGAGGCCGGCGTAGCGCAGCGCGGCGGGAATCGCTTCAATCGGGCCGATGCCCATGATGTGCGGCGGCACGCCCTTGGAGGCGTAGCTGACAAAGCGCGCCAGCGGCTTGAGGCCGAAGTCCTTCACCGCCTTCTCGCTGGCAAGGATCAGCGCGCCCGCGCCATCGGAGGTTTGCGAGCTGTTGCCGGCCGTGACCGAGCCACGCGCTGCGAACACGGTCTTGAGTTTGGCCAGACCTTCTAGCGAGGTGTCGGGGCGTGGGCCTTCGTCCAGACTCACGGTGCGGGTGCTGACGACCACCTCGCCAGTCTCCAGATTCGGGCTGCGGTCGATCACCTCCACCGGGGTGATCTCGTGCGCAAACTCGCCCGCCTGCTGGGCCTTGATGGCTTTCTGGTGCGACGCCAGCGCGAACTGGTCCTGCGCATCGCGCGACACCTTCCACTGCTGCGCCACCTTCTCGGCGGTCAGGCCCATGCCGTAGGCGATGCCGACGTTTTCATCGTTGGCAAACATCTGGGGCGACAGCGACGGTGAGTTGCCAGACATCGGCACCATGCTCATGCTCTCGGTGCCAGCGGCGATCATCACATCGGCCTCGCCCACACGGATACGGTCGGCAGCCATCTGCACCGCCGACAGGCCCGACGCGCAGAAACGGTTCACCGTGATGCCGCCCACGCTGGTTGGCAGGCCGGCCAGCACCGCCCCGATGCGCGCGATGTTCAGGCCTTGCGGGCCTTCCGGAATGGCACAGCCGCAGATGATGTCTTCAATCGCCTTCGGGTCCAGCGACGGCACCTGGGCGAGTGCAGCCTGCAGCGCCTTGACGAGCAGATCGTCGGGCCGCATGTTGCGGAAAAAACCGCGGTGCGATCGCCCGATGGGCGTGCGCGTGGCGGCAACGATATAGGCTTCCTGGACTTGTTTGGCCATGATGATTTCCTTCGATTTCTCGGTTAACTTTTCCGTGGGCCCGCGGGAATCCACGCCCAGACAAATTCGCATTCCACCGGATTCACACCGGCCTCGTCGGTCACCGTGACCGCGACGTTGACTTCGCCCTTGTCACTGGCCTGCATGGCCGCGCGCTGCTCATCGGTGAGGTTGGCGACGGCGTGCAGCGCACCGGTGGCGCGCTTTTTGAACGCCATCTTCAGCTCCTTGGCCAGCGGCACGCAGTCGTCGCGCACATTCATGCCCACCACCATGCCAGTGGCGGTTTCAGCCAACAGGTTCATGGCCGAGGCGTGAATGCCGCCGATGTGGTTCTGCACCTTTTTCTCGTTCTTCAGCGCGACCTCCACCCGCTCGCGGCCCATGTGCACAAACTCAATGCCTGCCGTACCGATAAAAGGCACGGCACGACGCAGCACCACGTTGCGGAACCACGGACGGGCAAAGGCAGGCACGTCGGTCAGGCGTTCCAGCTGGCGTTCGAGGCGGTTAGGTGGATGAACGGGGATAGTCATAAAGTTAGCAGGTCCGTGATTGAGCAAGCGTCGCGAGGAGCCATCAGGCGAGGCGCGGGCGCCCGAAGGAAACCGGAGCGACCTTGAAGGTCGTGAGGATTTGCTTTGGGCTGCAACGACGCATGGTGGCTCCGCAGTAGCTTGATCAGTTACGGACAGGTTTGCCGGTGCTCATCATTCCCATGATCCGTTCCTGAGTCTTGGGATGCTCCAGCAACGAACAGAAGGCCTGGCGCTCCAGCGCCATCAGGTACTCCTCGGTCACTAGCGTGCCGGCATCAACGTCGCCGCCGCACACCACGTTGGCAATCAGGCTGGCGATGTGGAAGTCATGCGCGCTGATGAAGCCCCCATCGCGCATGTTGACCAGCTGACCCTTGATGGTGGCCAGGCCATTGCAGCCCACTACCGGGAAGGGCCGGCGGTGCGGCGCGCGGTAGCCCGAATTGAACATCGCGCGGGCTTCGTTGATCGCAACAAACAACAGCTCGTCCTTGTTCGGCACGATCACGTCGCTGTCGAGCAGATAACCGATCTTGCGGCTTTCGATCGCGCTGGTGCCGACCTTGGCCATGGCGGCTGCGGTGAAGCCTTCGGTGAGGAAGGGCAGGATGTCCTTGTTGGTGGACGTGGCGGCGTTTTCAGCGGCGCGGCGAGCGATGTAGGCCAGACCGCCGGCACCCGGCACCAGACCCACACCGACCTCCACCAGACCGATGTAGCTCTCCATCGCGGCCACACGTTTGGCCGAATACACCGCCATCTCGCAGCCACCGCCCAGCGCCAGACCGCGAATCGCCGACACCACCGGAACGGCGGCGTAGCGCAGCTTGAGCATCACGTTCTGCAACTCGGCTTCCGCGCCTTCAATGGCTTTGGCGCCGCCCATCATGAAGGCGGGCAGCATGGCCTGCAGGTCGGCACCGGCAGAGAACATCTCGTCGTTCGACCAGATGACCATGCCCTTGTGGCTTTTCTCTGCCAGCTCCACGCCCATCGCCAGGCCTTCGGCCACGTCCGGGCTGATGGCATGCATCTTGGTCTTGATGCTGGCGATCAGCACGTCGCTGTCGCTACCTGCCAGCGTCCAGAGGCGGATCGCGTCGTCTTCATGCAGCGTGGTGCCGGCGGTCTGGAACGCGGGAGCCTTGGCGCCCAGCACGTCTTCAGGAAAATGCTGCCGTTCATACACTGGCAACTGACGACGGGGGATGAACTTATTGGCAGAGGCGCTCCACGAACCTTCCGGCGTGTGCACACCGCCTGCGTCCGCGACCGGGCCCTTGAACACCCAGGCGGGCAGCGGCGCCTTGCACAGGGCCTTGCCGGCGTCGATGTCTTCCTGAATCCAGGTCGCGACCTGCTTCCAGCCAGCCTGCTGCCACAACTCGAAGGGGCCCTGCTTGGAGCCAAATCCCCA
>CALSAU010000164.1:0-5521 GCA_943372985.1 Polaromonas sp. YR568
GATCGACTGGCGGTTGCCAGAGGGCAGCGCGGTGGTGCCATTGACGCGAATCTCCTTGCTTTCCAGCAGGAAGGGCGTGACCGGATCGTTGGGCAGGGATGCCAGTCCGACGCTGTCGGCCGGTGAGTTCTGGCCGGCCTTGTCGCCGATGAAGTTGCTGCCGTAAGGCTGCGGGTCTGACTTGAACCAGACCGCCTTCGGCACGGGCTCGCCGCGGTGGCAGGTGTAGCAGGTCACACCAGTGGCTGCCACGTGCTGTTTCCAGTCGGCATTGATGTGCTGTGTCATCTGAACCATGCGCCGGGCCACGGTCTTGGTGTACTTGCTGTCTTCGGCAAAGTTGGCCGGGTTGTGGCAATAAGTGCAACCTTCCGCAGGCGAGACCCAGTTGGTCATGGCCACCATGAGTCGGTTGAACTCGCCAACGCTGAGATCACCCAGCACCTTGACGTTCTGGTAGACCTGACCGGCTTTCGGGCCTTCAGCAGAAGCTGCGTCCAGCGCCTTGGGCACCTGGTTTTCCGCGGTTTTTTCTTCCAGCAGGCGCGGGTTGTACACCTGCACCATGCCGGTTCCGCGGTAGCCGTGCTGAACGCTGTCAATCGGTGGGCGCTCGCAGGCGCTCAGCAGAAGCAGGGAGGACAAACCTAGCAGCTGCAGGCCGCGGGTGATGGGTGAGGTTTTTCGCATCATGGTTTGACTCCTGGGCTAAGGGCTGGGTCCATCACGGCCGGGAAGATTTCCGGATAAGGTGGCACGACGCCATGTTTCATGGACCACAGGTACCAGTTGTCCACCACAGTGCCGGTGAGCAGGATGCCGATGCCGCCAGTTAGCGGGCACAGCACGGCGAACCACCAAGCCCAGCGGTGAATGGATTCCATGGTGGCGTTGAAGCCCATGGTCCAGCGCCAGAAGAGGGCGGCCCGCTCGGAGGCTGTGCCGCGGTCCACGATCTGCTCAATCTCGCGTTCGCCGCCGAACTGGCTCACTGCCAGGATGGTGGCGCCGTGCATGGCGAACAGCAGTGTGGCGCCGTACAGGAAGGCAATCGAGAGCGCATGGAACGGGTTGTAGAACAGGTTGCCGTAGCGCAGCGAGAAGGCAGCCGTCCAGTCAAGGTGCGGGAAGATGCCGAACGGTACCGCCTCGCCCCAGCTGCCCATCAGCACCGGACGGAAGAGACCGAGCACCAGGAAGAGCCAGATGGCTGCAGCGAAGGCCCAGGGTACATGGGTGCCCATGCCCAGCGCTCGGGCCCGTCGGTAGGTTCGCGCCCACCAGAGCAGTACGGAGATCGTCAGGAAGAGGCCGGTGATCTGCCACCAGCCACCCTGGTTCAGCGGAGCCAGACCCAGGCCGTTGCCCGGTGCCGGTGGCTCCAGTGCCAGCCAGAAGAGTTGCCGGATGAACTGGATCGGATCCCAGTTGACCGAGGCCAGCATGTTCAGGCCGATGATGTTGAACGCGAGCGTTCCGAAAATCAGCGAAGCCACACCCATGCCGCCGAGGTACACCGGTCCGATCTGGGCGTTGCCGATGCGTCCCAGCCAGTAAGAGATGGCAGGGGTGTCGCCAAAGCGTTTGTCGTTGCCGGGGCCGAGCGGGATGCCGTGGTGCAGCGGCCCGGTCGCCTGCACAGCAGTGAAGAGGTTTTCGTATTGAGCCATGAGAGTCTCCTTAGCCTATGCGTAGATGATGCTTAGACGATGTGTTGTGGTCTGATCAATTCCAGATAGGCATGTTGAGCCACCAGCCCCACCATTCAGGCCATCCGCGACTCCAGAAGGGTCCACTGATGACGATGCAAAGTGCGCTGAACAACACCGCAGCCAGTGCCAGGAACAGGCCCAGGCGGTGAATGCCCAGTGTTCCGACCGAGTAGCCGATGATGTCGCGGAAGAAGGTGTCTTCATGCTCGGGCGTCTTCACGACCTCGCCCTTTTTCGGGTTGGTGGCCGAGAGGACCAGCGCGCCGTGCAGCGAGAGCGCCAGCACGGTGGCAAAGAAGAAGCTCACGGCGATCATGTGCGCCGGGTTGTAATGAAAGTGCAGGTACTGGTAGCCCACGTTGGACACCCAGTCGAGGTGGCTGAAGATGCCGTAGGGGAAACCGTGTCCCCAGGCGCCCAGCAGGATGGGCCGGATCACCACCAGCGTCACATACGCGAAGATGGCCACGCCGAACGCTGCTGGCACGTGGTAACCCATGCCGAGCTTGCGGCAGATTTCCACCTCCCGCATCATCCATGAGACGAAAGCGCCAATCGCACAAACGGTGATCAGCTGCCACAGGCCGCCTTCCATCAGCGGCGCAAAGCGCAGGCCGTAGGAAAGGTCAGGGGGGGCAATACTGATCTGCCAGAGATTCCAGGTCGGCCCTTGCGAGGCACCCCAGAGAATCATGGCGGTGCCGAGCAACGCGAAAAACGCGGTCGTCACGCCAAAGAAACCAACATAAAAAGGGCCCATCCAGAAGTCGAACAGGTCACCGCCGACCAGGGTGCCACCCCTTACCCGGTATTTTTTTTCAAAGTTAAGCATGGCCATGGTGAAACTCTCCTGTCGCTTGAGTGATGAACACTTGCTGCAAACTGCTTTTCTAACTTGTCAAATCAATCGTCTTTTCCGGAGGGAACCGGAAAAAGAGCAGATGCTGCGCCGGCCAAGGCGCAGTGCAGCATCTGCACTTCGCCTGAAGGTCAGGACTTCGCCGCGGGAGTCGCTGCAGGCATTGGTGCGTTTTGCGCAGCCGTTGCCATTGCTTTCTTCGGGCCGTCGAGCCAGTTGAACTTGTTTGTGCTCAGCAGGATGAGGTGAATCATCGCTGCCAGTGCAAACAGAAAAACACCTTGAACTACCATCGCCCGAAGCGGGTCGTAAAGTCGCCAAATTCTCCACATGATCTTTTCTCCTTAAATAATATGAGACATGAGTGTGTACACCGCAGCATGGACGCCCGAGAAGATGCTGCTCTTGTGCTCAGCGCCTGGTAACCACGTCTGCCAGTGCATTCCGACCAGTTGGCCGAGAACAGCAAGGGACAGCAGCAGTACAAAGCACGGGGCGAAGATCAGGACAAGCGTGAGCTTGTCAACCCGGTGGGATGGCTTAGTCGAGGAATAAGACACGTCGTTCATGGCAGTTTCTCCATTCATGCAAGGGAACCGAACTTAGAGCCAGGGTCTCCACATCCACACCAGGATATGAGCCACCACAGCAATCGCTGTGAAGCCCAGGAAACCCTGGATGTAGTACGTGTGAAACTCCTGAGCTTCCTCGTCCGTCAGGCCGGAAATTGAGGTCCGAGTTGACATACGAATGCTCCTTTTCAAAAGGCCAAAAGGCCTGTGCTGCGCGCAGCCCGCGCAGCCTGGGCGTCCGTAGCAAATTGCCACGAAATGGGGTAGGACTGGCGGGTCAGCGCCAGAACAAAATTCGGTGTGGTCTGCAGACCCTGCGTGTGTGCGTTCATGCCGGTTCTCCCAGGGCCATGCCCATGGTTTTGCCAGCCTCGGTCACGTGCGTTTCCGTCACGACCGGGTCTTTGGCCTCGCGCGCCTGCTGCTCAGCCTGATCGCGCAGCCGCTTGGCCGCTGAAATCTGCACCAGCACAGGTTGCTGTGACACCAGCGCATGCAGCCGCACTTGTGCCTTGTCTTCCCACGGGGTGGCTGCTTCGCCCTGGATGCGCGACAGGGTCGGCTCAACCTTGTCCATGTCGGTGCCGAGTGGCAGGATGTGGAACAGGGCATCGAACAGCGCGTTGCAGACTTCCTGAATCAGGTAGGTGGCGCCGCTGTAGCCCATGAACGGTGTGCCGATGTGGCGGCGGATGATGGCGCCCGGGAACGAGGCCGGAATGAAGGCGGCACGCATCGGGCCGGTGCTGCCGGCTTCTGCCAGGTACATGCGCTCGTTGTAGCTGCCAAAAAGGATCAGCGGTGTCTTGGTTTGCACCATCTCGCGCACTGCTGCGTTGTCGGTCTTGCCACCGGGGATGCGCGACACGGCGAAGCGGCAGGGCAGGCCCATTTCGGTTTCAAGGAAGTTCTGCAGGCCGCGTGTGTAGGTTTCGTTGGCAACCACCGCGAAGCTGGCAGTGGCAAAGAAATCCTGGGTGACCGAGCGCCACAGATCCCACACCGGTTTGATGGTGGTGTGCTTCTCGCGTTCGATGAAGGGTTCCGGATCCAGACCCAGCAACTCGCCCAGCTTGCGCAGGAATTTCGTGGTGCTGTGCAGGCCAATCGGTGCCTGCAGGTAGGGGCGGTCCAGCGCCTCGCAGAGCATACGGCCGAACTCGCGGTACATGCAGATGTTCACATCGGCTTCTACCAGCCGCGACACCTCGGACACATGGCTGCCCAGCGGGAAGACCATGTTGATCTCGGCGCCGATGCCTTGCACCAGACGGCGGATTTCCGCGAGGTCGCTCGGGCTGTTGAAGGTGCCGTAGCAGGGGCCAATGATGTTGACGCGGGGTTTCTCCCCCGGTGCGCGTTCGCTCATGGGCTTGCGCGCTGGCACTTTCTTCATGCCGTACTCGCTCCAGAGCCAGAACATCGCACGGTTAGCACACTGCCACTGGTCTTCGTCGATGGTGCGCGGCAAAAAGCGCATCAGGTTCGTGCCTTCAGGGGTCACACCGCCGCCAATCATTTCGGCGATGGAGCCTGTGACCACCACAGCAGGGAGTTCAGGGTCGAGCACGGCGTGAGCCCGTTTCATCGAGCCTTCGGTGCCTTCACGACCGAGCTGCTCTTCAGCCAGACCAGTCACCACAATCGGCAACTCATGGGGTGGCAGGGCGTCGGTGTAGTGCAGTACGCTGGTCACTGGCAGGTTCTCGCAACCCACCGGGCCGTCGATGACCACTTGCAGGCCCTTGATGGCGGTGAACACATACACGGCACCCCAGTAGCCGCCAGCGCGATCGTGGTCGAGGACTAGCATCAGCCCATTTCCTCCGCTTTGCGTTTCTTGGCCTGCTTCTCGTTCTGCCGCTTCATTTCCTTGCGGAAGTCCGGGAAGGCTTGGGGAACTTCTTCCCAGACGCCGGCCTTGTCGCCCTGACCAACACCGCCGAAGAAGGCGTTCATGGTGTCAAAGCGTGCCTGGTTGCCCATCGCGGCGTTGATGACCTGAACCAGCGAGCCGGCGCCCGCCACACCCATCAGCGGACGAGCCGAGATCAGGTTGGTGAAATAGAGCGCTGGCACACAGGCTTCTTTGGCAGCCTGTACCACCGGTGTGGTGCCGATGGCCAGCTGCGGCTTGTATTCGTGCAGTGCGTTGAGGTCGTCTTCCAGCGAAGCGCGGAACTGAACCTGCACACCCTTGGACTTGAGCCATGCGGCGTCGTGCGCGTTCCACGGGGTGGCGGGGCAGGCGGAGCCGACGTAGCGCAGATCGGCGCCACACTCGACCAGCAGGCGACCCACCAGGAGTTCAGAGCCTTCGTAGCCACTGAGGGTGATGCGACCCTTGATTTTCTGTTGCGACAGCACGCCGCGAATGG
>CALSAU010000165.1:0-5508 GCA_943372985.1 Polaromonas sp. YR568
TGTTCCTTGCCCATGGCGTTGTTGACAAGACCAAACAGGCGCATCGCCGAGGTGATCTGCGCTTCGGCCCGCGTCGCGGCATCGGCGTCCAGATCGGCCTTGTTGATCAGCACCAGATCGGCCAGCTCCATCACGCCCTTCTTGATGGCCTGCAGGTCATCTCCGGCGTTGGGGAGCTGCATCAGCACGAACATGTCGGTCATGTTGGCCACGGCAGTCTCACTCTGCCCTACGCCCACCGTTTCGACAATGACGATGTCGTAACCCGCCGCTTCGCAGACCAGCATGGCCTCGCGGGTCTTTTCCGCCACGCCGCCAAGCGTGCCGCTACTCGGGCTGGGTCGGATGTAGGCACGCTCATGAACGGAGAGTTTTTCCATCCGCGTCTTGTCACCCAGGATGGAGCCGCCCGACACACTGGACGATGGATCAATGGTCAACACCGCCACCCGATGGCCCTGCGCGATCAGGTGCAGGCCCAGCACCTCAATGAAGGTCGATTTGCCCACACCTGGCACGCCGCTGATGCCGATGCGAAACGATTGGCCGGTGTGCGGCAGCAAAGCGGTAAGCAACTCGTCGCCCTGCGCGCGGTGGTCGGCGCGGGTCGATTCGAGCAGGGTGATGGCTTTGGCGATGGCGCGGCGTTGGGTCACGCGATCGTCACCTAGCAAATTAGCCAGCAATGAATCTTGCATGATCACCAGAATCCGCTGTTACTCGAATTGCTCAAAAAACGAAGCATCAATGTCGTAAACAGTTCGCGGCTTCAGGCCTAGCTCGTATCGCTTAAACATTTCAAATAGCTTTTCACCGTCCACCAGCTCAATCGGCACTGCCCCCGGCCTTTCGGCCTCAGCTCTCGCGTTGCTGGAGTAAGTACTCGTGGTCAAGAAAATACCCTTCTCTGCGCGCCCATCCATTGCGCCACGCAGGTCGCGAATTTCTTTTGGTGGTACTGCCTGCTCCCACTTTTTGCATTGAAAGACGACGTTAAAGCTCATCAAATCATTCAGTTGCAGGACGCCCACTCCATCAATCCCCCCGTCGTTCGAACGGCCAGTCACCTGAACACGCTCGAATCCAGCCTCTCGCAACAGGCGCATGCATAAGCGCTCAAAGCCGCCCGGAGAAAGCGCCTTTACGACCCGAAGAAACCCCTGCAAACTGGAATCTTGATCTGCTTGAGGGGCGTCTAGCGGAACATCATCCTCTTGCACAGCCAGTGAACCTGGCTCAGTAGTCGGCTTTCGCAGTTTGGCTTGTCGCTGCACTTGACGCAGGAATATTTCCCGCGATTGCTCATGGGAAAGAACGACGTTCTTTCCGCTCTGAGTCAGTGACCAAACTCCACGTTTCCCAGATTCGATAAGGCCTTCCCAGACCAAATATTGCCGCGCCCAGTGAACTTGGTTATAGAACCGTTCCTGTCCCGATTTGAGAATCTCATTTCTGAGATTCTCGGGAACCTTCTCAATCACAGCGATGCGGTCAAGCGCCTCACGTGGCGAGGCTGACCCCCCCAGATCGCGTAGCGCCTGCAAAAGAGGACCAAACCATCTGACAAACTCTGATTGCCGAGTCTTCTTTGGAGCTTTGGCTATGCTCATTTGATAGCCTTCTTGATCTGCTCCAGCACATCCTTGGCGCTGGCAGGAATTGGCGTACCCGGGCCGTAGATGCCCTTCACGCCGGCCTCGTACAGCATCTCGTAGTCCTGCCGTGGAATCACGCCGCCGACGAACACGATGATGTCGTCAGCGCCCTGCTTTTTCAGCTCTTCAATGATGGCGGGGACCAGCGTCTTGTGGCCGGCGGCCAGCGTGCTCACACCCACCGCATGCACATCGTTCTCGATGGCCTGGCGGGCGCATTCCTCGGGGGTTTGGAACAGGGGGCCCATGTCCACGTCAAAGCCCAGATCGGCAAAGGCCGTGGCCACCACCTTGGCGCCTCGGTCGTGGCCGTCCTGGCCGAGCTTGGAGATCATCACGCGCGGTCGGCGGCCATGGGCTTCGGCGAAGGCGTTGATCTCGGTCTTGAGGTTTTCCCAGCCTTCGGCCGAGTCATAGGCTGCTGCGTACACACCGGTCACCTTTTGCGTATCGGCGCGGTGGCGCCCGTAAACTTTTTCCAGCGCATCGCTGACCTCGCCTACCGTGGCACGCAAGCGGATGGCTTTGATGCTCAAGTCGAGCAGATTACCGTCACCTTTTTCAGCGGCGGCGGTCAGTGCGTCCAACGCAGCCTGCACGGCTGCGCTGTCACGCTGGGCCTTGATGACTTTCAGGCGGGCAATCTGGCCCTCGCGCACCGCGACGTTGTCGATGTCGCGGGCGTCCACTGCATCTTCGGTCTTGAGCTTGTACTTGTTGACGCCAACGATCACGTCCTTGCCGCTGTCGATGCGCGCCTGTTTTTCGGCTGCGGCCGCTTCGATTTTCAGCTTGGCCCAGCCGCTGTCGACCGCCTTGGTCATGCCACCCATGGCTTCGACTTCTTCGATGATGGCCCAGGCCGCGTCGGCCATGTCCTGGGTGAGTTTTTCCATCATGTAGCTGCCAGCCCACGGGTCCACCACATTGGTGATGTGCGTTTCTTCCTGGATGATGAGCTGGGTGTTGCGGGCGATGCGCGACGAAAACTCGGTGGGCAGTGCAATCGCTTCGTCGAAGCTGTTGGTGTGCAAGCTCTGCGTGCCGCCAAACACCGCCGCCATCGCTTCGATGGTGGTGCGCACGATATTGTTGTACGGGTCCTGCTCGGTCAGGCTCCAGCCAGAGGTCTGGCAGTGCGTGCGCAGCATCAGCGACTTGGGGCTCTTGGCATTGAAGCCCTTCATGATGCGGCACCACAGCAGCCGGGCGGCGCGCATCTTGGCGACCTCCAGATAGAAGTTCATGCCAATCGCCCAGAAGAAGCTCAGGCGGCCGGCGAAGTCGTCCACATCCAGGCCCTTGCCCAGCGCGGTCTTCACGTACTCCTTGCCGTCGGCCAACGTGAAGGCCAGCTCCAGCGCCTGATTCGCGCCTGCCTCCTGCATGTGGTAACCCGAGATCGAGATCGAGTTGAACTTCGGCATGTTCTTTGCCGTGTACTCGATGATGTCGCCGATGATGCGGATGCTGGGCGCAGGCGGGTAGATGTAGGTGTTGCGGACCATGAACTCCTTGAGGATGTCGTTCTGGATGGTTCCGCTCAACTGCGCCTGCGACACGCCCTGCTCTTCAGCCGCCACCACGTAGCCTGCCAGTACGGGCAGCACCGCGCCGTTCATCGTCATGGACACACTGACCTTGTCCAGCGGGATCTGGTCAAACAGGATCTTCATGTCCTCGACGCTGTCGATGGCCACACCGGCTTTGCCGACATCGCCCGTCACGCGGGGGTGGTCGCTGTCGTAGCCGCGGTGGGTGGCCAAATCAAACGCCACGCTCACACCCTGCCCACCAGCGGCCAGCGCCTTGCGGTAGAAGGCGTTGGACTCTTCGGCGGTGGAAAAGCCCGCGTACTGGCGGATCGTCCACGGCCGCACCGCGTACATGGTGGCCTGCGGCCCGCGGATGAAGGGCTCAAACCCCGGCAGCGTGTTGGTGTGCGCCAGGCCCTGCAGGTCTTCAGCGGTGTAGAGGGGTTTGACGCTGATGCCGTCCGGCGTCTGCCAGTTCAGCGCACCGACCTCGCCACCCGGGGCAGACTTGGCAGCGGCCTTGGCCCAGTCGTCTAACGCGGCTGGCTTGAATTCAGGATGTTTGTCGGTCATGGCAGCAGGCCGTTGGTGAGCGTTGATATGTCTTGGCAGGGGTTCGCACTGGAAGCGTCGAGTGTCTCGCACATGGCGGCTCAGGGCCAGCAGCGTCGAAACAGGCTCGATGGCGCCCAGCTCGGTGAATTTTCAGTACCGCAAGTTTACGTTATTTATAATTATTGATTCAAAATATTCATCCCGGCTTACAATCCGCTGCCATGAACGCCACCGCTTCACGATCCCGCGCTGCCGCCTCGCTGGCACCCCGTCCGCTCTATGAAGAAGTGGCCGAGCTGCTGCGCCAGCGCATTTTCAGCCGCGAGCTGGCGCCCGGCAGCTGGATCGACGAACTCAAGCTCGCCGAGGAATACGGCATCAGCCGCACGCCGCTGCGTGAGGCGCTCAAGGTGCTGGCCACCGAAGGCCTGGTGACCATGAAGGTGCGCCGGGGTGCCTACGTGACGGAAGTGTCTGAACGCGACCTGACCGACGTGTACCACCTACTGGCACTGCTCGAGAGCGATGCAGCCGGCGTGGTGGCCACACGGGCCACCGACGCCCAGATCAAGGAGCTGCAGGCGCTGCACAACGAGCTGGAAAAATCCACCGGGGACCGCGAGCGCTTCTTCGAGATCAACGAGAAGTTCCACATGCGCCTGCTGGAGATCGCCGACAACCGCTGGCGCGACCAGATGGTGGCCGACCTGCGCAAGGTGATGAAGCTCAACCGGCACAACTCCCTGCTCAAGAGTGGCCGTATCGAGGAGTCGCTGGCCGAGCACCGCGCCATCATGGAGGCGCTGAACACCCGCGATCCGCAGACAACGGCGCAGCGCATGCAGGAGCACTTCCGCAGCGGGCTGGAAGCGGCAGCCTGAACAGGCTCAGACAACCCGCTTAGGCAATCCGATTTTTTGCCGCGTCGGGCGTTACCGGTGGTGAAGGGGGTGCAGGCCGGCTGGTGACCAGAAACACCCCCGGCAGAATCAGCAGCGCCCCGCCGAGGTGATGCCAGCCCGGCGGCTCGCCCAGCACCCAGGCGGCCCCCGCGGCGTAAAGCGGGCCCAGGTACAGCGACACCGCCACACGACTGGCGCCCAGCACGCGTTGCGCCCAGCCATAAATCCAGTAAGCGCCCAGACCGGGCACCAGCGCCGCCACCACCACCAGCCAGAAGGCAGGCCAGCCCCACTGCGTCAATCCCGGCTGCTGCAGCTCCCACACCGTGAACGGCAACAGCACGATCACCCCGCCGGTGCAGATGGCTGCCAGGCGCGCCGTGGCACTGAGCGGACTCGGCCACTTTTTTTGCAACAGTGCGTAAGCAGCCCAGGCCACGGTGGCGGCCAGTATCCACGCGTCACCCGCCACAAACTGTACCTCGGCCAGGGCCATCCAGTGCCCTTTGACCACCACATGCACCACGCCGCCCAGGGCCAGCACCACACCCACTGCCTGCTTGGCCGTGAACCGCTCGTTCAGCCACCACACCGCGCCCACGCCGATCAGCACCGGTGAAGCGGAATAAATCAGCGCAATGTTCATGGCCCCGGTGGAGCGGGCGCCTTCGTACACCCACGCGCCGCAAATCAGCATGCCGAGCGCGCCAAGCACCAGGTACTGGGGCCAGACTTGCCGCAGGTGCTGGCGATGCCGCCAGAGCTCTGCGCCCCCCAGCACCAGCAACACCAGCGCCGCCAGCCCCCATCGGCCAAAGGCCAGCAGATAGGGGCCGATGATGCCGGGCGCCTTGCGGGCCA
>CALSAU010000166.1:0-5482 GCA_943372985.1 Polaromonas sp. YR568
CCATCACCAGCCGGCCATCCGGGGTGTTCATCACGATGCCTGCGGCGGTGGTGCCGAACACCAGCTGCACCATCTCCTGGCTGTCCTTGAGCTGCTGTTCTATTTCTGCGCGGCGCTGAATCTCCTGCTGAAGCGCCCGTGTCCGTTCCCGCACGCGGCTGCGGATCTGCAGGTTCCAGAGCAACACCAGAGCCAGTATCAGCAACACGCCGACCGACCCACCGATCACCCACCGGACCATCAGTGCCCGCGCCTCGGATTCCGGCTGGTACATGAAGCCGGACAGCGAATGGTCTTTTTTCACCATTCCCAGGTCGGCCAGCGTGCGGCCGATGGCCTCCAGACGGCCAGGATTCAAATGGCCGATTTCCACCACATCCGGCAGGACATACGGTCGCATATCGGCCGCCTCCTGCAGCAGCTTGTCGCGCGTCACGCCGCGCTGCACGACGCCGGGCATGGCCAGTATGGCGTCGACCAGTTCCTGCTCGTTGGCGAAGGCGTACTCCCAGCCTCTGCGTGTGGCGCGCAGAAAGGCAGCGGTCTCTGCCCGGTTGTCGTCCAGCACGGCCTCGGTCGTGAAGATGAGGTCGCCATAGAAATCAACGCCGTAGTCCACGCTGCGCATGATGCTCGGTGCTACGCCGCGCTCACGCATCCAAGCCGGCTCCACGGTGGCGTAAGCAGACACGGCATCCACCCGGCCATCGACCAGGTCCTGCAGATTCCAGGTCTGCGGCAGGATGTTGACGCGCGCGGGATCAATGCCCTCCCGCTGCAGCATGGCGCGCAGCTGTATGCCGCCCTGGTCGTTCGACAGCATCACGCGGGCGCCTACCAGATCGCTGGGTGAGCGGATGTTGCGGTCCTGCCGGCTCATGATGACGTAGGGCGAATGCTGGAAGATGGCCGCCAGCGCCACCAGCTGCTCGCCGTTGATGCGCTGAATCAGCAAGTCCGAATCACCAATGCCGAAGTGCGCCCGGCCTTGTGTGACCATGGCAAGTGCCGATTTGTCGGCGCCGCCTTCAAGGAGGGTGACATCAAGCCCCTCTTCGCGGTAAAAGCCCTTGTTCAGTGCCGCGTAATAGCCAGCGAACTGGAACTGGTGGTACCACTTGAGCTGCAGCGTTACGGCTTTGGGCTCTGCAGGGAAGTTGCGGCCGGCCGCCACTGCGGCACCGCTACCGGAAACAAACAAAACCAGTACCAGGCAAACGAGAGCAGGCCATCCAGCAAGGACCAGCGACCACCTCGTTGCACGGGAAAAGCGGTACATGAGTTTTTCAGCATAGCACGCAGGTCCCGCCAGAGGGCACAGCGCAGCGAAGCGGCCCGGTACCCGCCGATCAGCGCAACACGATGATGAAAATGCCCACCAGGGTGAGCCCGCAACCGGCTACGGTGGCGCGTGTCACGCCATCGCGGCTCTTGAGCAGGAAATAACTCAGCGGGAACACCAGCAGCGGCGTGCACAGCGTCACCAGTGTGGCAATCGACAGTGGAATGAAGCGCATCGCGCCGATGGTGCAGATCTGCCCCGAGATCGTGCAGACGCCAATCAGCGCATAGAGCCATACGCCGCGCCGGTCGGCTTGTCGGAGGCTGGTCCACAGCGCCGACTTGGCAGGCATGAACAGCAGGTGCATGGCCAACCCGACCCCCGCACCGATCAAGCCGCCCAAAATGGGCTCGTTCCACTCGCGCACTGCCGAGCCACGCAGCACATTGCCAATCGCGTAGGCCAGCGAGCTGGCCAGCCCGAGCAGCAATACCGACTTCAGTAACCGCTGGTGCAATGTGAGGGGGGGCGTGGCGCTGTCCGCCTTGACGGGAACCACCAGCCCGGCCGGTTCAGCGGGGGCGACACTGCCGTTGCCGCCAGCACCCGGCTTGTAACTCACCAGGATCAACCCACCCACCGTGAGCACCATGCCCATCGCCACCGGCAGCGTCAGCCGCTCACCCAGCAGTACGAGGGCCATCGCGGCGGTAAACAGCGGACTGCTGACCTGAAACACGCTCGCCTTGGCCGGCCCGAAGCGCACCACCGATTCATAAAAGAACCAGCGCCCCAGATAGGTCGAGAACACGCCTGCGGCCGCAAACAGCCAGAACGACCGGGTGTTCCATGTGACTGGCTGATCGCTCAGCACGCCCTGTACCGCAAAAGCCAGGGCCGAGAACACCACATTGGTCAGCGTGGCAATCACAAAGCCCAGCGCCAGCGGAATGCGGTTCGAGGCCAGCCGCGTGACCAAGATCGCCGTGGTGAAAAACAGCAGGGCACCGCCCGACAGCAGATACCCCGGCAAGGCTTGCGACATCAGATCTTGAACGCTTCCATCGCCTCAGGCGCGAACAGCTCCTCCGGTTTGAGTAGTCGTTTTGAAAGCCCCTGCTCATGGTGGTAGCGCAGAAAAGTCTGCAGCGTGGCCACGTTCTTCTCGTAGCCGTAGGGCCAGAAGTCCTCACCCATTTCATGGCGCACTTGCTCGACGTGGGAGGTCAACCACGGCAGCATGGTCTTGAGCGCCGCCGTCTCGTACAGGTCTTCATAGGTGCGGCGCTGCGACTGCTCCAGCGCCTTCATCAGCGAGCGGGCCACCCAGCGGTTGGCCTCATACACATCACGGCGAATGGCCACGGTGTGCATGATGGGGAAAATGCCGGTTTCCTTGAAGTAGTTGCGCTCGATTTGTTCGTAGTCTTCGAACAAGCGCTTGACCTTGCCGCCGCCCTTGAGAAAGCTCGACGGCATGCGCGCGGTGTACAGCGCGTCAATCTCGCCATCAAGCAGCATCTGCGCCAGCGTCTGCTCGGGGCCGATCTGCTCCACTTTGATGTTGGGCGGCAGGTTGAGCTTGATTTTTTCGGAACGGCCGGGCTCTTCCTCGCCGCCGGTGACGTAGGTCACGCTGTCCACCGGCACACCGTAATGGTCAGAGAGGATGCCGCGAATCCACACCGGCGCGGTCATCTGGTATTCGGGGTTGCCCACGCGCTTGCCGATCAGGTCTTTCGCCTCGCGGATGCCCGAGTTGGCGTTCACGTAGATGCACGAGTGCCGGAAGAAACGCGATGGAAACACCGGAATCGCCACAAACGGGCGCGCCTCGTTGAACATCGACACGGTGTATGACGAAAGCGACATTTCCGCCACATCGAACTCCTTGTGGCGCAGCATGCGGAAGAAGGTCTCTTCCACCGGCATGTTGAGGTAGTTGAGGTCGATGCCGTCCGGCTGCACGCTGCCGTCCATCAGGGCGCGTGTGCGGTCGTAGTTCCAGCAGCCGAAGGTGAGTTTGAGTTTGGACATGAAGTTCAGGGGTCAGAAAGAAAAACCCGGGTCACCCGCCTGCAGGCGCCCGGGTCTGTGGAGCCGCCGGAGAGTCGAAGCCTCTGGCGACAGGGGTCGGGTCTCTTATTCGGGCTTGATTCCTGCCGCCACAATGGCTTTGGCCAGGCGCTCGTTCTCGCCAAGAATGGCCTTGTTGTAGTCGGCCGGACTGCTGCCGATGGGCTCGATGCCGGCATTGTTCAAAGTCTGGATGACCTCGGGCATCTTCGCAATCAGCGCCATTTCGGCGCTGATTCGGTCGATGACGCTGGCGGGTGTTCCGGTGGCGGCAAGCACACCCACGATGGGTGCGAAGTCAAAGCCTGGCAACACTTCGGCAATCGTCGGTACATTGGGTTCCTGCTGTGAGCGCTGAGCCGAATTGTTGGCCACCAGTCTGACCTGACCCGTTTTCACAAATCCGACAAGCGAAGGCAGAGCCGACCACAGCATCTCGACCTGGCCGCCAATCAGTGCGGGTACCGACTGGCCGGTGCCCTTGAAAGGCACATGGGTGATTTGCAGGCCCAGGGTGGCCTTGAGCGCTTCCATGGTCAGGTGGTGGGTGCTGCCGATGCCGGACGAGCCGTAGTTGAGGGTGCCGGGTTTGGACCTGGCAAGCGCGACGAGTTCCTGGAAATTGTTGACGGGTACTTTTGGATTGACTGCCAGATACAGCGGCGCGCGCGCGGCGAGCGAGACGGGCACAAAGTCGCGCTTGAAGTCATACCCCAGGTTCTTGTAGATCGCCGGGTTGATGGAGAACATGGAGCCATCGGTCACCAGAAAGGTGTAGCCGTCTTTTGGCGAGGTGGCCAGCACCTGCGCTGCCACCACGCCGTTGGCGCCAGGCCGGTTGTCGACCACCACCGATTGACCCAGTTTGTCACCCAGCCGCTGCGCAAAAATCCGGGCCACGGTATCGGGCAAACCGCCCGGCGAATACGGCACCACAAACTTGATGGGCTTGTTGGGATAGGCGCCCTGCGCCTGGGCCATCAGCGGTGTGGCCAGTGCGCCAGCAGCCAGCAGGCCGGTCATCAGGATTTTTCTGCGAAGGATTCTGTGAAGCATCATGTCTTGTCTCCGGTCAGTTATTGGAATGAATACAGTTGCAGCGTAGGAAAGAAACAGGATTCGGGGAAGGGGTCAAGCCCTTAGGGGAAAGCCATTGTGGAGGGCGCTGGTCACGCGGTAGCCGTTGTCGCGTTACCCGTGCTTTCAGGTGTCGAATACGAAGGCTCCAGCGCCGGCTGCTTTGAATCCCACACATAGGTTGCCTGGTGCGCGCGCCAGTCGGTCGTCTTCGGCACGATGGCCTGGTAGGCACACACGTCAGACGGAATGCGCAGGTCGCCAGTGCCAATCGCCGGGCCGCCGGCCTGGAAAGCCCTTACCGCCTCCAGCATCTGCTTGCGGAACTCCACCACCGCCTGATCGCTGGCGCCCAGACGCTCATGGGTGCGGTCGGCAATCGGGCCCATGGTGACCCACATCGCGATGTCCTGGTTCGGAAAGCCGGTGATGCCGGTGAAGTTGCCGGCCTTCATCGCTTCGCGGTCCTGCCAGAAGTGGTTGTCGCGGTTGCGCAGGGGCTGGTATTTGTCGTCCAGATCGACGCCGACCTCCTGGCCGAGAAACTTGCGCCAGCTGGCGGTGTCCGGCGTCTGCGAGGGGTGACCCCAGGCCATGAAGTAAAACGCGGTGTGGGTGTCGTCCACCGGCACATTGATGTTGGCCACGTTGTACAGATTGTTCGGCGGAATCAACGCGGTGGCTGGCGCCACGAACACCGTGGAGCGGATGTAGTCGTTGGCGGCCGCGTTCTTGATGGGGCGGCGTATCGCGGCGTAGCGAAAGCCGTAGCTGCCCCGCTCGACCTGCATGCGCGGCGCCTTGTCGGTCGACGGGCGCAGCCAGTTGGTCTCGGTCGCCTCGGCGCCATCGACGCGTGCCGGCACCATGTCGGACGAATGCAGGCTGGAGCTGTGCGCCGAATCGATGGCGCCTTCCAGAATCTGCGCCCAGTTGCAGGGAATGATGGCCTTGGCAATCGTCACCCGCGTGTCGGCGGTTGGCGCCCAGGCTGGTGGCACAAACTCAGGCTTGGTCTCGGCCGGACCCATGTAGGCCCAGACAAAA
>CALSAU010000167.1:0-5459 GCA_943372985.1 Polaromonas sp. YR568
AAGCATGAACTTCATGCGCGGCCGGACCTTCCTGAATAAGTACGTCATCATTGACGAGGCGCAGAACCTGACGCCCAAGCAGATGAAGACGCTGATCACCCGCGCCGGCCCGGGCACCAAGATCATCTGCATGGGCAACCTGGCGCAGATCGACACGCCCTACCTGACGGAAGGCTCTTCCGGCATGACTTACGCGGTGGACCGCTTCAAGGGCTGGCCGCACGGCGGTCACATCACCCTGGCTCGCGGCGAACGCTCGCGTCTGGCAGACTTTGCGAGCGAGGTGCTTTGACGAGCCGCTGAACCATTCGGGGCACGCCCCAAAGAAAAAAGGCCACGTCTTGCGACGTGGCCTTTTTCATTGTCTGGTGGGCGGTGCAAGTTTCGAACTTGCGACCCCTGCAGTGTGAATGCAGTGCTCTACCCCTGAGCTAACCGCCCTTTTGGTCAGCCTCAAATTATATGCTGATTTTGGGCACCGCCATTTTCAGGCAGCCATCAAGCGCCACAGGGTCTTGCCTTTGCTGGCCTTGTCGATGTCGGCGAGCGCCTTCTCGTGGCTGCCCATCTCCTGCTCGCTGGCGCTCAAAACTGGCAACTCAAACGCACTCAGGTCGGCCTGCGGCAGGGGCTCGCCCTCGCCTGAGGTCGCGCCCACCTCCATCACCAGCGAGTTCTGGCCGCGCGTGAGGTTGATGTACACGTCGGCGAGCAGTTCAGCGTCGAGCAAGGCGCCGTGCAGGGTGCGACCGGAGTTGTCCACATCGAGCCGGTCGCACAGCGCATCAAGGGAATTGCGTTTGCCCGGAAACAGCTCCTTGGCCATCATCAGGCTGTCGGTCACCTTGGCCACAAAGTGCTTGAGCGGCTGCCGCCCGATCAGCTCCAGTTCCTTGTTCAGAAAGCTGACGTCGAACGGTGCGTTGTGGATGATGATCTCGGCGCCCTGCAGGTACTCCAGCAGCTCATCGGCCACGGCCTCGAACTTCGGCTTGTCCTTCAGAAACTCGTTGCTGATCCCGTGCACCTTCAGCGCGTCCTCATGGCTGTCGCGGCCGGGGTTCAGGTAGAAGTGCTTGTTGTTGCCCGTCAGCTTGCGGGCGACCAGTTCGACGCAGCCGATTTCGATGATGCGGTCACCGTTTTCAGCAGAAAGGCCGGTGGTTTCAGTGTCAAGAACGATTTGGCGCATGGCTCAGATGATAGTGGCGCTGCGTCAGTGGATGTTTTTCCTCCGGGCCGCCCCAAGGAAAAACGCGCCCCTCGGGGGGCAGCGCAGCACACGCAGTGGCAAGTGTGGGGACTCTAATGATTCTCTTTGGCGTGATTGATCGAGTACTTGGGTATCTCGACTGTCACATCGGTCTGCGCCAGAAAGGCCTGGCAGCTCAGACGTGACTGGGGCTCCAGCCCCCAGGCGCGGTCCAGCAGATCCTCTTCACTCTCGTCGAGTTCATTCAGCGAATTGAAGCCCTCGCGCACCACCACATGGCAGGTGGTGCAGGCGCAGCTCATGTCACAGGCGTGCTCGATGTTGATCTTGTTGTCGAGCAGCGCCTCGCAAATCGAGGTGCCGGCCGGTGCTGAAATTTCAGCACCCTGTGGGCAGTACTCGGGATGGGGCAGGATTTTGATGATGGGCATGGTGCTCAGTCCTTTCAGACTGCCTCGATGTTCTTTCCGGCCAGGGCTTGTCGGATGCCCCGGTTCATTCGCTGTGCGGCAAAAGCCTCGGTGCCTTTGGCCAGTGTCTGGGTCGCAGCTTCGATGGAAGCGGCGTCTCCGTGCGTACGTGCGTAGCTCACTGCGATCACCAGCGTGTCAATCTGCGCCCGTTCATTGGGGCTGAGCAGATCAGCATCGGCCGCCAAGGCGCTTTGTGTGGCCAGCACCATACGGTCGGCGTCCACCTGGGCTTCGGCCAGCGCCCTCGCCTGCATGTCCTGCTGGGCGGTTGAAAAACTGTCCTGCAGCATGCGGGCGATCTCGTCGTCGGTCAGGCCGTAGGAAGGCTTCACGTCAATCGTAGCCTCGACCCCACTGCCCTGCTCGCGGGCATTGACGCTGAGCAGACCGTCTGCATCAACCGTGAAGGTCACGCGAATACGCGCGGCGCCTGCTGCCATGGGCGGAATACCGCGCAGCTCGAAGCGCGCCAGGCTGCGGCAGTCGGTCACCAGATCGCGCTCACCCTGCACCACATGCAGCGCCAGCGCCGTCTGGCCGTCCTGGTAGGTGGTGAAGTCCTGCGCCATGGCAGTCGGGATGGTCTGGTTGCGCGGCACGATGCGCTCGACCAGGCCCCCCATGGTTTCAATGCCCAGCGACAGTGGAATCACGTCCAGCAGCAACAGGTCTGCGCCCGTGTTGTTGCCGGCGAGCTGGTTCGCAGAAATCGCAGCACCCAGCGCCACCACTTCGTCAGGGTTCAGGTTGATCAGCGGCTCACGGCCGAAGAAGCTCGCCACGGCCTTGCGCACCTGCGGCATGCGGGTCGAGCCGCCGACCAACACCACGCCCTGAACATCATCCTTGGCCAGTTTGGCATCGCGCAAGGCCTTGCGGACTGCGGTCAGCGTGCGCTGCGTGAGATGCGCCGTGGCGGTTTCGAAGTCCTCGGCCTTCATCTCGAAACTCACCAGCGCCTTGGCCAGCTGCACGTTGAAAGGCACCGATGACGCAGCCGACAGCGCTTCCTTGCACGCGCGGGCGGCGCGCTGCAGGGCGGCTGTGTCGGACGGCGTGAAGGTGTCGGCGGACAAGCCCGCCTTGACCAGTACCCAATCGACCAGCGCGCGGTCGTAGTCGTCGCCGCCGAGCGCGGAATCGCCGCCGGTCGCCACCACCTCGAACACGCCTTGCGTCAGGCGCAGGATCGAAATGTCGAAGGTGCCACCGCCGAGGTCATACACCGCGTAAACACCTTCGCTGGCGTTGTCCAGACCATAGGCAATCGCCGCAGCCGTGGGCTCGTTGATCAGGCGCAGCACATTCAGGCCTGCCAGCTGCGCAGCGTCCTTGGTGGCCTGACGCTGGGCATCATCAAAGTAGGCAGGCACGGTGATGACCGCGCCGTAGATGTCGTCGTCAAAGGTGTCTTCTGCACGGTAACGCAGGGTGGCCAGAATCTCGGCACTGATCTCGACGGGGCTTTTCTCGCCCGCAACGGTTTGCAGCGTCACCATGCCGGGCTTGTCGTTCAGCGCATAGGGCAACTGGTGGCGACTGCCGATGTCGTCGATGCCGCGGCCCATCAGGCGCTTGACGGACGAGATGGTGTTGCGCGGGTCTTCCACCTGCGCGGCCAGTGCCTCAAAACCGATCTGCCGCTGGCCACCTTCCAGATAACGGACCACGCTGGGCAGCAACACTTGGCCTGCCTCGTCGGGCAGGCACTCGGCCACGCCATTGCGCACGCTGGCCACCAGCGAGTGTGTGGTGCCCAGATCAATGCCGACGGCGATGCGGCGCTGGTGGGGGTCAGGGGCCTGACCGGGTTCGGAAATTTGCAGAAGTGCCATGGGGCTTTAAAAGGAAATCGGGTAAGTTCGCGCCGGGCGCATCATTGTTCAAGCCGGTCCAGGCGGGCATCCAGCTCCTGGATGAAACGCTCGACGAACATCAGGCTGCGCACCTGCTGGGCTGCAGCCTTGAAATTTTTCTCACTGTCGATCAGTTGCGCAATGTTTGACAGCGTGGTGCCCTGATAGGCGCTGGCCGTGGCGGCGATCTCTTCGAACGCTTCCGCGCTCTCCGCGTCATCGAGCGCCTCACGCCACTGCATCTGCAGCATCAGAAAGTCGCCCGGCATGGCGGTGTTGTTCTCGGCCTGAATCGGCACGCCATTGAGTTCGCACAGGTAGCTGGCGCGCCGCAGCGGGTCCTTTAGGCGCTGATAGGCCTCGTTCACCCGTACGGACCACTGCATCGCCACACGCTGGGCGGCTGCGCCCTGCGCGGCGAAGCGGTCAGGGTGTGCCTCGCGCTGCAACTCTTTCCATCGTGCATCCAGCGCCGCGCGCTCCAACGCGAATTGCGCCGGAATGCCAAACAGCTCGAAGTCGGTGGATTGAAGGTTCATGCCAAGAAAAAGCCGCCTGCACACGCGGTGGGGCGGCGTTCGAAATACAGGGACAGGAAAGACGCCAGAGGGCTGGCGCGCATCACACCCTGAAACTCTCGCCGCAGCCGCAGCGGTCGCGCTCGTTCGGGTTGATGAACTTGAAGCCCTCATTGAGCCCCTCGCGCACAAAGTCCAGCTTCGTGCCGTCGATGTAGGCCATGCTTTTCGGGTCGACGAGCACTTTCACGCCGTTGTCCTCAAACACCACGTCTTCGGGAGCGATCTCGTCTGCGTATTCCAGCTTGTAGGCCAGGCCCGAGCAGCCCGTTGTCTTCACGCCCAGACGCACACCCACGCCCTTGCCACGCTTGGCCATGTAGCGGGTTACGTGGCGGGCAGCGGCGTCAGTCAGCGTTACGGACATTGGATTCACTCAAAAGGGAACAGTCAAAAATCAGCGGGGCAAATCAGTGCGTGTGCTTCTGTTTGTAGTCGTTCACGGCCGCCTTGATGGCGTCTTCCGCAAGGATGGAGCAGTGAATCTTCACCGGCGGCAGCGCCAGTTCTTCGGCAATCGCGCTGTTCTTGATGCTCGCGGCCTCGTCCAGCGTCTTGCCCTTGACCCACTCGGTCACCAGCGAGCTCGAAGCAATTGCCGAGCCGCAGCCGTAGGTCTTGAAACGCGCATCTTCAATCACGCCCGTGACCGGGTTGACCTTGATCTGCAGCTTCATAACGTCGCCGCAGGCCGGCGCGCCAACCATGCCGGTGCCCACTGTGTCGTCGCCCTTTTCAAAGGAGCCGACGTTGCGGGGGTTTTCGTAGTGGTCTACCACTTTTTCGCTGTATGCCATTTTGTTTACCTCTAAAAAAATAAGCGCGCCGCTAAGCCACAAATGGGTCAGACCGCGAAGCGAACCCGGGGACAGTGCCTAAGTAAAGATTTAGCACGGCAAGGGGAGCGACAAAGGGCTGGCCCATTTTGGCGACGCGGTTAATGAGCAGCCCACTGGATGGTGGACAGGTCGACGCCATCCTTGAACATTTCCCAAAGCGGCGACAGTTCGCGCAGCTTGGCCACGTTTTCCTTGATGGTGGCCACTGCGTAGTCAATTTCTTCTTCGGTGCTCCAACGGCCAATCGTCATGCGCAGGCTGCTGTGGGCCAGCTCGTCGCTGCGGCCGAGGGCACGCAGCACGTAGCTGGGTTCCAGGCTCGCAGAGGTGCAGGCCGAGCCGCTCGACACCGCCAGGCCCTTGATGCCCATGATGAGCGATTCGCCCTCGACAAAATTGAAGCTCATGTTGAGGTTGTGCGGCACCCGCTTTTCAGCGTGGCCGTTGAGGAACACCTCCTCCACGTCCTTCAGGCCATTAAGCATGCGCTCGTGCAGGGC
>CALSAU010000168.1:0-5454 GCA_943372985.1 Polaromonas sp. YR568
CGAGCGTGGATGCCACGAGACCGCCCACATTAACCTGGGCCGTGGCACCAAACAGCATGCCGTTCGGATTGATCAGGAAAACCTGTCCGTTGGCGCTGAGGTTACCCATGATCTGCGAGGCATCCTGCCCAACCACCCGATTCAGAACCACTGACCCCACACTGGGTTGGATGAACTGCACGGATGCCTGGCTGCCAATGTTGAAACTCTGCCAGTCGATGGCAGCTTTGGTGCTGCCTTGCTGGATGGTGACGTTGGCGCCGGCTGTCTGAATGCTGGCTTGACCAGCGGTGATCTGCCCACCGGTCGGTATGGCTCCCGGGTCCAGGGCCCATGCCTGGAGGGACATCAACAGAACGGCTGACAGGGTTGCCCGCTTCAGGGTGTTGCCTCCCTTGCCCCTTCCGCAAACCGTCTCTGCCACCGCGACCCAAGCGTCGCAACGTGTGTCCCAAATAAGCCGGTAAGCGTGATTCATGATGGCACCTTGGCTTGTTTGTTTGACAAATTGATACGTGCTATTCACGTAACAATGTGTATTCATTCTTGCATCGGGTGCGAGCAAACAGTGGCAACTATTCCTTCTGAATTTGACTATTTCGGTGCTGTGATCCGAGATTAGTACAGGCGTACTACGCTCCGTGATGCGGAGGTGGTCGGGGTGTAGTACGGACGGGGTGGGGGCGTGATGCGTGCAAGCAACGCCTGACGATCACTTAGGTCGTTCTGACGGTTAACTGGGTCATTGACAGAGGCATTAACAGAGGCAATAACCCAGTCAATTGGCCATGCTCCTGCCTGGTGTTGAGCCGCGAGCTGTCTCTCGATGCGACTCGAAGTCTCGTTCAGCACGCTAACGTGTATGAGGACATGGCGCGGCGCGCACCGTGCATCACGTCAGGGCGTCTGCGGTAAATCGCCCAGGCCGTCCGGTAGTTCAGAGAATGATTCGCAGCCCACTGATTTCAGTGCAAGAGAGCATCTGAAGAGCGCTTCCTACAAGACCAAGACGCTCAGGGGCTAATGCCCGCCTGCTGCTGGGCCGACGCCGTAACGGGCTCGCGGTTGGCCACATTGCTGTTGGCAATCACTCCGCCCCCCAGACACACATCGCCCTGATACAGCGCCGCCGATTGCCCAGGTGTGACCGCCCACTGTGCGTCGTCAAACACCAGCTCGCAGCCATCGGCTGTGGGGCGGCGCACGGTGCAGGGCGCATCGGCCTGGCGGTAGCGCGTCTTGGCGGCGAGTGGCCCGGCAGCAGGCGGCGCGCCAGCGACCCAGCTGCAGTCCTGCGCCGTGAGTTCGGTGGACAGCAGCCACGGGTGGTCATGGCCCTGCACCACCCACAGCGTGTTGCTGGCCATGTCCTTGCGGGCAACAAACCAGGGCTCATGCTCGCCCACGCCGCGCTGGCCGAGGGCCTGCACGGCTTTCAGTTCTGCGCCGCGCGCCTTCACGCCACCGATGCCCAAGCCCTGGCGCTGGCCGAGCGTGTAGAACGACAGGCCCACATGTTCGCCCAGCACCCAGCCCTTGTCGTTCTTGATGGGGCCCGGCTCCTTGGCGATGTAGCGGTTCAGGAACTCGCGGAACGGTCGCTCGCCGATGAAGCAGATGCCGGTGGAGTCCTTCTTCTTCGCGTTCGGCAGGCCGATCTCGTCGGCAATGCGGCGCACCTCGGTCTTCTTCAGCTCACCGACCGGGAACAGTGTTTTCGACAGCTGCGCCTGGTTCAGGCGGTGCAGGAAGTAGCTCTGGTCCTTGGCCGGGTCCAGGCCCTTGAGCAGCTCGTGCAGGCCGGTACTTTCGTTATGGCGCACGCGCGCATAGTGACCGGTGGCGATCTTCTCGGCGCCCAGGCGCATCGCGTGGTCAAGAAAAGCCTTGAACTTGATCTCGGCGTTGCACAGGATGTCGGGGTTGGGCGTGCGGCCCGCCTGGTATTCGCGCAGGAACTCGGCGAACACGCGGTCCTTGTAATTGGCCGCAAAGTTGACATGCTCGATCTCGATGCCGATCACGTCGGCCACGGCCGCGGCGTCCACAAAGTCGATGTTGGACGAGCAGTACTCGCTGTCGTCGTCATCTTCCCAGTTCTTCATGAAGATGCCGATGACCTCATGGCCCTGCTGTTTGAGCAGCCACGCCGTCACTGCGGAGTCGACCCCGCCGCTCAGGCCCACCACGACCCGCTGCCTTCCCTGTTGCCCCTGTTGCTTTTGCATGGGCCTATTTTAGTTTTGAGGGCCTGTCCCCGGCGCGGCAGGGACAAGCGGGCGGTCAGGCCGGGCTGGCCTTCAGTTTTTGCGGGCGTAGACGCTGGGGTCGGTGGTCAGCAATTCCACCGGATAGCGTTTGCCGGCGAGATAGTCTTCCATGCAGGTCAGCAGCAAGGGGCTGCGGTGCATGGCGGTGCTGGCGCGGATTTCGTCGGCCGTCAGCCACACCGCGCGGACGATGCCTTCATCCAGCGCCTGACCGGCCACATGGGTGCCCAGCTCGCCGCAGAAGGCAAAGCGCAGGTAGGTGATGTCGAGCGGCTCGTCCTGCCCCGGCACAGCCCGCTCAAAGCGCGACATGTAGACGCCGACCAGCGCGGTCGGGGTGAAGTGCCAGGCGGTTTCTTCCAGCGTTTCGCGAGCGCACCCCTGGACCGGGCTTTCGCCGGGGTCGAGGTGGCCGGCCGGGTTGTTCAGCTTGAGGCCGTCGCGGGTTTCTTCTTCCACCAGCAGGAATTTCTGCACGCCGTCAAAGTCTTTGGCAATCACGGCTGCCACGGTGACGCTGGGTTTCCATCGGTTCATCATGCGGGCGATTATGCGTGGGCGGCGTGAAATCCGGTCGAGAAGTGCTCCCGCAGGTGGCTGACCAGGCACTCCACCGCCTTGGGCACCTGCGGCGACCAGGGCCGAAGCGCGTAAATGCGCTCGCCGAAGAAGCCTTGCACCTGCCAGTCGGGCAGCACCGGGACCAGTACGGGAGGTTTGCCGTCGACGGACGCCGGCAGGCTGAAGTCAGGCAGCAGGCCGATACCCAGCCCGGCCAGCAACGCATCGCGCAGCACCTCGCTGTTGTTGGCCTTGAGCTTGCCGTCAATCGTCACGCCCACGCGCTCACCGGCCTTGCGGCGGCTTTTCTTCACAAAGGTCCAGTTTGCTGAATGGCTGCCGCCCCGATACAGCAGGCAGTCGTGCGCGGTCAGCTCCGAGGGGTGCTGCGGCGCGCCGCGCTCTGCCAGGTACTGCGGGCTGGCGACCAGCGCCGAAGCGGTTTCGCACAGCACCCAGGCCACATGGGTTTCGGGCGGTGTGTTGGTGTGCCGGATGGCGAGGTCGAAACCCTCCTGGGTCAGGTTCACGAAGCGGTCCGTCAGCTCCAGCTCGACATGGATGTCCGGGTAGCGTTTGAGAAACGCGGCGATGCAGGGCGCCAGATGCTGGCGGCCCAGCGCCACCGGTGCCGTCACACGCACCAGGCCGCGGGGCGTGCCGACCAGGTCGCGCACGGCCGTGTAGCTGTCGCTGATGCGGTTGAAGGCCGGCTGCATTTCGTTGACGAGCTGCTGCCCGGCTTCGGTGAGCCCCACCGAGCGGGTGGTGCGGCGCACGAGGGTCACGCCAGCGGCGCGCTCCAGCTCGCTGATGCGCATGCTGGCCGAGGCTTTGGAGACGCCCAGCCGCCGCGCGGTTTCGGTGAAGCTGCGGGTGGTGGCCAGGATGGTCAGCAGGTGCAGATCGGCCACCAGCGGGGAGAGTTGGTCAGAGGACATGGGGCGCTCTTTGGCAGCAGTGTTGTCTGAGGGCAGGCAAGGGTAAGCCCGCGCTATTGTTCAAATATATGAACAATGTAATCAGATTTAGCCCCATTATCAAATCGGGTGGGCAGGCCTAGACTGCAGCCATCAACAAAGGAAATACCATGTCATCCATTCCCGTCATCGCCCATTACGTCCACGGCAAGGTCACCCAGCCCACTTCCGGCCGCCAGCAGGACGTGTTCAACCCGGCCACCGGCGCCGTGACTGGCCACGTGGCACTGGCCAGTGCCGCCGAGGTGGATGCGGCTGTGGCTTCGGCCCAGGCGGCTTTCCCGGCCTGGTCCGACACGCCGCCGCTTCGCCGTGCCCGCGTGATGTTCAAGTTCCTCGAACTGCTCAACGCCCACAAGGACGACCTGGCCCGCATGATCACCGCCGAGCACGGCAAGGTGTTCACCGACGCGCAGGGTGAGGTCTCGCGCGGCATCGACATCGTCGAATTCGCCTGCGGCATTCCCCAGTTGCTCAAGGGCGACTTCACCGACCAGGTATCCACCGGCATGGACAACTGGACGCTGCGACAGCCTCTGGGTGTGGTGGCCGGCATCACGCCGTTCAACTTCCCGGTGATGGTGCCGATGTGGATGTTCCCGGTCGCGATTGCAGCTGGCAACACCTTTGTGCTCAAGCCCAGCCCGATCGATCCGTCGCCCTCGCTCTTCATGGCCGACCTGCTGAAAAAAGCCGGCCTGCCCGATGGTGTGTTCAACGTGGTGCAGGGCGACAAGGAGGCGGTCGATGCGCTGCTGGTCCACCCCGACGTGCGTGCGGTGAGCTTTGTCGGCTCCACGCCGATTGCCAACTACATCTACGAAACTGGCGCCCACCACGGCAAGCGTGTGCAGGCCCTGGGCGGCGCGAAGAACCACATGGTGGTCATGCCCGATGCCGATATCGACCAGTCGGTCGACGCTCTGATCGGTGCCGCCTATGGCTCGGCCGGCGAGCGTTGCATGGCGATCTCGGTGGCGGTGCTGGTGGGTGACGCGGCCGACAAGGTCATGCCCAAGCTGCTGGAGCGCACCAAAACGCTCAAGGTGCTCAACGGCACCAACCTGGCCGCCGAGATGGGCCCCATCGTGACCCGCGCCGCGCACGACCGCATCACCAATTACATCGACATCGGCATCAAGGAAGGCGCCACGCTGCTGGCCGATGGTCGTCAGTTCAACGGTGCGGCCGCCGGTGCGGGCTGCGAGGCCGGCTTCTGGATGGGCGGCACGCTGTTCGACCACGTGACCACCGATATGCGCATCTACAAGGAAGAAATCTTCGGCCCGGTGCTGGCCTGCGTACGTGTGCCTGACTTCGCCACCGCGCTGAAGATCATCAACGACCACGAGTTCGGCAATGGCGTGTCGTGCTTCACCCGCGACGGCAACGTGGCGCGCGAGTTCGGCCGCCGGGTGCAGGTCGGCATGGTGGGCATCAACGTGCCGATTCCCGTGCCCATGGCCTGGCATGGCTTTGGCGGCTGGAAGCGCAGCCTGTTCGGTGACATGCACGCTTATGGCGAAGAGGGCGTGCGCTTCTATACGAAACAGAAGTCCATCATGCAGCGCTGGCCGGAGAGCATCGGAAAGGGCGCCGAGTTCGTTATGCCCACAGCGAAGTAGAGCCCCCACGGTCGTGGG